>JBBRBO010000014.1:0-47213 GCA_038205805.1 Desulfomonilales bacterium | reverse complement strand
TGGCCACCTTTGTGCGTACGCGGTCGTCCACAATATCATACGAAACCAAGATAAACATGGCCCTACCTCAACGGATACGGCGTATACTCCGCTTCGCTCCACAGCGCCCGAATGAACAGCCGCACCTGTTCCAGCATAATGTCCCGATAGGTCAGCCGCTTGGCCGTAGGCAAATACATCACATGCGACCGGAGCCGATCTTCAAACGCCATTATAAACTTGCGCATCCCCTCGTGACCCAAAATTATGGGATACGCGGGTCGCTCCGCCTCATCTTCGGCAAAGGGGAAGGCCGCGGGTTCACGATCCTCGGGTTTGTAAAAGTCCGTGAGCCGAATAATCCGTCGATTAATCAGCTTGATGACCAGCGTGTCCACGATGACCGGTCGAAACTCCTCCATGAGATCAAGCGCCAGCGACGGCCGTCCATACTCAATGGAATGCAGGCATCCCATATACGGGTCCAAACCGGTCACATTGACCTGCGTGTGGGTCACATTGGCCAGGAGCGTATACCCCAAACTCAGCAGCACGTTTACCGGGTCCTTGGGCGGCCGGCGATTTCGGCCGTTGAACACAATATCATCCCCTCGCAGCAAATGCGGGAAACACCCGAAATACGCCGCAGCTCCGGCGCCCTCAAGCCCCATGAGCGTATTCACATCCTGGGCCGACTCCGTGGACTGCCCAAGTCGCCGAAGTTTGTGGATTGTCTCCGTCACCGCTGCGCTGTCGAGGTCTTTATTCCACTTGCGCAGAGCCGTGCGGCAATTAGCGAGCTTCCCCTGCACATAGAGCTTTGCGTGCTTCAGGCGAAAATCGGGCTTCTCCATCTGCGCGAACTGGCGCCGCCGGAGATCAATGTTCTTGCCTGCCTCGGAGATAAGCCGCCCCTGATACTTTCCGTGCATACTCAGGAACACCGTATCAATCCCCTCATGGAGCAAAAAAGATATGAGTCCCGGCGACACCCCCACATAGCCCATAATGACAATCTGCTTCAGATTAAAGGCATGGACCCAGTGGATTGTGGTGTTCCCCTTGCGCACCACTATCCTGTTGCCCGACTTCGCGAGATACGAACCTTGCTCTGTTGCGTAAAGGATTGCCATGTGGGGCTCCATGAAAGAAAAAAGAAAGAAGGAATATTGGGGAGAACCTTCTTGCTGGAAGGCTTCTCCCCAAACCCCTCTCCAAGAACATTGTACATTTGCGGGAATCACTTACTTATCTAAGATAAATAAATGATTCCAGCGATCAGTGCATTATCTCGGACAGAGTTCGGGAAAAACTCGGTTACACAATATGGCCTTCCCAATGAATTCCTTTAACTCAAATTGGACATGAACGATATGAGCGCCCCCAATGAATAAGACGGGGTTAATGGCGAATTCTCAGCGCTGCTTGGAGCCTTCCCCGGGATGCGTCTCATTCGGCCGGCTCCTTGGTCTCGCAGTTGCTACATAGTCGCTTTCACGGAAGTAAGCTTGGGGAGCTTTTATTGGAAAGCAGGCTTTCCACTTCCTTTTTAAAAATTGCATATTCACCGAAAGCGGCGTTTTCTCCTTGAGAAAACCCGGTTTCGGCAGTTGTGAAAGTTTTTGGAGTGGGGCTTGGGGAGGACCTTTTTTCAAAAAGGGTTCTCCCCAATAGTACTCTTTCTTCTTTCTTCCTTCTGTGCTCATTCTCGCGAGCCAAAGTAGCGCAGCGTGGCTCCAGTGGCCTTTTTACTTTTTTGACTTGACAAGATAATTTTTTATTATACGATAGAACTTAGGTCAAAGGAATCTTTTATTTTGGAAAACACCACGCCGTTTCCGGAAGGATTCACGAGTCCCAAGGGGCTTCTTCGCCCTACGAAACCGTCCACCGAAACGGCTCGAACAACGGCTCGCCGGCTCATGTCAACTCCGGCCGGCGCCGACTTGTGGCGCAACCTCTTTTGTAAGTAGGTCTTCTTAACTGCTTTCTAAACACGTTTATTATTCGCTGAAAGCGGCGTTTTCTCCTTGAGAAATGGGGGTTTCGGATTTTGTGAAAGTTTTTGGAGTGGGGTTTGGGGAGGACCTTTTTTCAAAAAGGTCCTCCCCAATATTACTCTTCTCTTCTTCTTTTTCTTCTTCTCATGGCGAACGGCGCTATATCTCCAACTGGAAGGATACGCCGGTTTCGCTTTTGGTGATCTTGAGCTTGCCCGCGGGGGTTTCCATCACTTCCACGCCGGCGTTCTCGAAGCATTCCTGGAGCTTCGCCTCGTACTGATCCAGGAGCAGGCGTGTCTCCCGGAGCTGCTTACTCAACTTGAGGTACTCCTGGAGAAGGTTTTGGAACTGAAGCGAATCCAAGGCAATCCCCACAGGCATGGCGCTCTCGGCCGACTTTGTCCCGTGGAGGTGATTCAGGGGATTAGGATAGAGCCCCACGCCCGCATGAAAAGAGCACGAGCACTTCACCGCCGCGCTGACCTGCGGCAGCCGCGACCGTATCTTCGGGCAACTCATGGGGTTCCCCGTGAGCTTGGACTTCATGAACAAGCCGGGGTCCATGTTGGGGCAGCGCCTGAAGAAGAAATTCACCGCTTCCGGCCCCTGGTCTAAATGACCCACCGTGTGAATGAGGACTTGGGTTTCGTCCCGGGTGAGGGCGCCTTCCCGGTTGACCTTTTCCACCACTGCGCCGAGTATCCCGCACTTGAGCAGCATGGCCTGGAACTGCGGATCCGTGTCCGGGTGGTAATCAAGGGCCGCCTTGGGCAGGAGATCCACTGGAGCGTCATCGACCCCTGCGGACCACGGCGGAGCGTCATCGGCGGTATGGGCCGGTCCCACGCCGCCTAGAGAGTAATATTTCTGGATAAGGGCGTAGATCACCCGCCGCGGCGTCTTGCGGATCTCCTCGAGAAAGCGCAACTGGTCGGGGCAGGGGGAGCCCTCGGGCGTGACGAACAGGCCCCGTCGTCCCGTGCGCTTATGAATGCCCAACGGCAGCTTGATGAGATTGCCCAGGCCCCCGCGTTTCACGGCCCCTTGTTTGGGGAAGACCTCGACCGCGATCTCAGGGGGCAATCCGCCTATCTGCTTGAGGATGGTCTCGCCGCACTTCTTGGCCACACCCGCGGGAATGGGGACCTCGATGAAGAGCCATACGTGCCGTCCCTTGAACCCCGAATCCTCGATGTACACGGGGATCTCGACGGCCGCGGCGAACTCGGCGACCCGGCAGGCCGTCTGATGGGCCTTTGCCATGAGGGCTTCCCAGGCCGAACGGCTCTTGATGGCCTTTGCCACGGCGAACTTGGCTATGTCGAAGTCGAAGGCGATGAATCCCACGGTGTTGTCCAAGCGCACGGGGTAAATCCCCACGGTGTAGTTCCCCAGGATGTGGTTCTCGATGACGTTGGGCGTCAGGGTCTCCTGGACGGGAGTGTAGCCCGTATCCCCGGAAGGGCTGATCCACTGCCGCGCATGAACGCCTTGCCGTCCCCGGAAGAGCGATTCAAAGACCATAAGCTGGGATTGCGTCGGCGCCTGCCCGAGGGGTTCGGGGGCGTCAACGGTCTGGGGCTGATCCTCGGCGGAGTCTTCCGCCTCGATGAAGTTGAGTTCCCTGAGGAGCGCGGCCAGCTTGGGGTCCTCAGTGCGCTTAAACCCCACTTCGTAGACGTTGCGGGCCTTTGCGAACTCACGGGCCTCGCGCAAGGCGGAGCCCAGCTCTTGGTAATAGCGGGCTTCCTGGGGCTTGAGCTTGACTGCGGCCATCCAAACGCGGGCGGCCTTCTCGGGTCGACCCTGGTCCAAGAGGAGTTCCGCAAGCCTCGGATGGATCTCCATGTTCGCAGGGTCGTCCCTGAGCGCCAGGTTCAGCTCCTGGGCCGCGTCGTCGGTGAGCCCAAGTTCTTCAAGGACGTCGGCCCACCCCAGATGAAACCCGCAATCCACAACCGCCCTGGTGTCCCGAGATTGGGCGAGCCGCACGGCTTCGGCGACATCCCCGGTTCGGGCTGCGGTAGTCACTAAGCGGAATAAGACTTCAGGCATGGTGGTCCTCCTCTCGCGTGAAGCGGAACGGACAACTACGAACTATTCTTGCGTGCGGTGGATGCCGAGCGCCTCTTCGGCGGATTCTATATAGGTCGTCAGGTCGTTGATAAAGTCTTGGGCAGCTTTAGGATCGGCACGCCATCCGGCATGGTCGATGTCGTTGCGCACGTTCGCGAGATTTCCATATAAGATTTTGGCGATAGCCCGCCATTCGGAGGAGTTATCCAAATATTGTCTCATGATTTCAGGTTGTTTTTTCGCGTCGCCTCGCCATTTATCGGGTTTGTTCTGGAGCTTGCACACACCGATGTGTATTGCGGAGCTCGCCAACTGTCTTTGCTCGAAAGAGTCCAGTGGTATGCCGGATCGTTCTATAATGGAACAGGTCAAGGTTTCCGTTAAAATAGTTAATCCCTGTTGGATGAGGTTGTGTTGCAGACACCACTTTGCGGCTGCGATGCCGTCATGAACGGTGTCTCCCTGAAAATCGACCAAGCGATCATCGAGCAGCTTCAGAAGCTCCTGAAAGGGAGGGCTTAGGTCAAGGCGCAATCCGGCCGCTATGTTGGTCTTAAGATGCTTTGCCGCTTCACTGAGTTGAGGTCCCCGACAGGTAGATATAGCCCTTGTAAACTCCAGCATGGATTCGGCGATAGCTTCGCGAGAATCCGCAGGCGTATCTGGGCTGTCTACGCTCTCGGATTGCAAAAGAGTGCGGCGTTTTGCCAGAGCGGAAGCGCGAGATGCGTCTCCGGACGTAAGAAACTGGTCCAAGGCGCCGGTCCAATCCAGTAGATGGTCAAAGGAAGACAAGTCGAGGATAGGGGAACAGCCATCCTTCTGCGCTTCGTAGTTGCCGTAGAAAATGTTCCGGATGGATATGTGTTTTGTCGCTTTGGCGTAGTTAAGTACAACAACCATAAGGAGTGGCAAGTATCGGAAGCCGTGGGTTATATCGACCGTAACCTCGTCACCCTCGTTCAACAGATTGTAGATCGTGTCGAAGGCTTCCCAAATATCGTCTTTTGAGCCGCCTGAAGTGATGTCCACATCATGTATATGAGGTTTGAGTTTGAGTTTGTTGAGTACGTTGCGCAATCCCTCTGTTTCTCCGTTGTCGTTCCAGTTTACTTCACGGGCCTTGGAGGTAAGCAGCAGTAATATCCGGTCCGACTCGGACCAGTTTTTACAATCCAGTAAGACCGTAGCTTCCTGGATGAATCGTGTGCTTATCGTATCAGATTCATTCTGCGGAGTGCAGTATGTAGTAGCGTGGTATTTACCCGCGCCCAAAGCGGAGATGTACACTCTTGCCATGGTTAGACTCCGTATTTCCTGAAAATGCGATGTTGGAAGGTGTGGAATGTGCGTATGGACCCGTCGGGTTGGGGCTCTTCGTGAGCGATGCGTTGTGTTGTGGAGTAAACGGGGACCAGCTCGTGCTCAAACGCCCATTGGACCACGAGCCGGACGGCTCCGAAGTCCCCCTGAACGAGAACGTAGTCTCCGGGTGAGGCGTTGGCTGCGAGCCAGTCCGTGACGGGCTGCGTCACGGAGGCGATGGAGTCCGCGTCGGGTGGAATAGCCCCCCACAACTCCTTGAGGTGCGGGGGCAGGTTCACGATGGCGCCGACCCCGAGTGAGGTGTGCGCGTCGGCCTCCTGCTCCGGGGTCAGCGTGTGGTTAAAGATGAGGAAAAGGGACGTCATGGCTTGGTTTCACTGACCTTGGTGATTACGCCGCCGTCTATGACAACCCATGCGTCAACACCGTTCTTAATACCCTTTTTGGAAGTCAGCCGTGTCTTGAGGGCGTCGGTCATTCCCTTGAGCGTGCTGAGGAGATCCGCTCCGGTGGCTCTTCCTATTTCTCTATTTCCGGTATCTCGCCCGGTGAGCGTGGACGTGTTCCCCGTCCAGAAGAGGCGGACCTTACTCCATACGTCTTCCTTGGGCGCAGCGGCCGCCTGCCGGACCGAAGCAGTGGGGACGGTTTTCTTTGGCTGAGCTTGGCTCTCCGCCTTGTGTCGATCCTCGATGGCGGTGAATTCGCTTTCCAGCTCCGAAGTGAGTTCGCCCATTCGGACCCATCCAAAGGGTTGTAGCCCTTGTTTCGCGTAGTCGTTTGAAGACTCGGCCGCGAGCCAAAGAGTGGTGCTGTGATCCTCGAATTTCGGGCGGTCACCTCTACCTTGCATAATCTTAATATCTCTGACGCCTTCTATTGTCATCGCCTCGGCCCCGGAATGTCGGCCGATGCGCGCCAAGAAAGCGCCAGGTTTAGGCGGAGTCGTTTGGGGTTGTAAGCCCATATTGCCCAGGATTACTTCTTCGTGGGTTTTTTCGGTGGAAAAGAATTGAGTGATACTTCTTTGAAGAGTGTCCCACGTGAGAGGTCGCTGAATACCGGCATGCGCCAGGGGCTGGTTGAGGGTAATCATCCCTTTGAAACGGGCGCCGGGTTCAATGACTTCGAGGATCTGGTAAGGCCCTTGGGCTTGGTGTTCGGAAGGCGCCTTTTTCTCATTCACTGCATAGACAATGCGGGTTTTGACGTTTCCAACGGGCATAAAGTCCGATACCTTCAGCATTCGCAAAGGATCGGTGTCGAAGCTGCCTTGCAGCAGGTCTTTTTCCAGGTCTTTGCTGTTGCGAAAAGAACGCCCATATCTCCGTTGTTCTTCAGGGGGTAGGTTTTTTGTCTTCGCTTTGTACAAGTAGTTTAAATACGCAGTGCGAATAGCCCCTTTAACGGATGTGCCGGGTAGGTAAGGGGCTTGAGAATGGCTGAGAAACGACGTGCGGGAAATAAGGAACTTGTTGAGGTTTTGCGTGACGTCACGTTCATAACGTGTCTGCATGTTCACCGTCCTCTCATAATGTGAGATAAGACCGCTACATGCCTCGACTTCACGCCCGACTATTCCGTTAGCCTTATGATAACGTCGGAAAAACTTATACATATCGACGATTGAGGAGATCGTTCCCATGCGACAAAGTGTCGTAAAGGCGTCACGGTCCGTTTGTTTCATTGTCGCCAACAGCTCATCCAACTGGAAGGCTATAAGCCGTTTAGTCGATTCGTCAATCACTGAAGCCATGGGTTCATAGACTTCATCGCAGCCGATATGAACCGGCGATACCGTTTTTATGTAAAAGGGCAAACTATGTGGAGTCGCCATTTCATACCTCCACTTGTATCGGCAAACAGATGGAATATCCCTGCATTACCGTGTTCGGCATCGCTTTAGAGATCGCTTCCGATACGCCGCCGACGGCTCGACCGAAATACCGGCAATTCAGGGCCTCAGGGTCTTTCGGGACGAACACAGCCCCTTCATCCGCCATGATAACCGGTGTCTTGAACGGACTTTTCCGGGCGGCGAGTCGGTCCCCGTGTTTACCGAATCGTGTGAACGGCTGAAAGAAGAAGTCTAGGACGGAATCTTTCGCCGGTGTGCAGGGCGCCAAGCTGTAGAGGGCATTGGCGTTCCCAGGTGGAGGGGCGGTTACCTCTTGGTGACTTACTATCGTGAATCGCCCCATTCCTATGGAGGCGTCCTTACCGAACCCCGTCAAGCCGATTCGTTCGAGGGCGGTGAGGGCTTTGTCGATGGGACAGACCTCCGTGTCTAAAAGCGCCAAGACAGCCAGGGTAAGCCCCGGAGCCCCGTGATACACGGCCTGGGAATACGGGGCGAACTGACCAGTCCCTGTAGACCCCGTAAGCCGGTTAATGGAGTTGTGAGGTTGAAGCGTTTCCATGAATACGCCGTGACTTTCCACGGATGTACTCTTACAAGAAGGATAGGCCTTCCGGGATGACTGGATGAGCTTTACCAATTCCTTATCCGAAAGGAATTGCGCTGCGCCAAGGTCGATCGTCAAGTTCTGATCGACCATCATCCATGACTTGCCCTTGTTCTCTTTTCGCGACCGGATGCTTTCACCCCGGCTCTGTGAAGCGTCTTTGAACAAAGAATAAAGGGGAAGCGCCGGTCGTTTGAAGGCGTACTGTCCGGTGTCCTTAATTTTTGGATATGCTGAAGAGAAGACGGCAAAGGGTCTTTCAGCATAGCGAGCTAAATTCTTTTCCAAGCCACCCTCAAGGATGCCGTCATCGTACGCCGCCTGCCAGCAGAACAGGCCGAAGAGCGTATCTCCCTTGAGCGGTGTGGCGATGGGGCTCGAGAGCTGGATTAAGATCTCGTACAGGTTCAATGTCAGCCCTCCTTGGAGAATACAGTCAGCTCCTTGAAGCGGGTGGCCATGGTTTCATCATCGAACACGAATCTCACTCGGCCGTAGCCTCTGCTACCGCTACCGCCCAGGGCGTCCAATTCGAGGAGTCTCATACCTTGAAATAGCAGGTCCAGGAGGTTTTCATCGTCTTCCATCTCCTTAATGGTGATGAAGAAGCGGAATACGGTTGACGCCGGAACACGTTCGGTGAAGCGAGGGTTTTCAGCGGTTCCTTTAATTCGATTGATCGAGTTTTCGGATTTCACTTCCGTAAAAGCAAAATTCTGCTCCAGCGCTTGTTTGCGCCAATCGGAGCAAAGGGGGCAATCGGAGAAAGAAACGCGCGTGGGGCCAAGTGGCGATTCTTCATTATCGGCGCCGCTGCACCCAAACAGTGTAAGGACACCCGAGCACAATTTCTTTTCCTCAGCGTTGGTAATCTCGTTAAGAAGGCGATACGACAAGGGTTTGCCGTCCGTTCGCGCCATGAGGCCGGTGGTCATTTCGAGCAGTGACCGCACCTTGCCTTTTAGAGAAGAGCCGGGAATATACGGTTCACCGGTATGGGGATGTTTGATTACGGGATTGTCTACGCCGCCGATGTGCATTTCCATATCGCCGGCGCCGATGTGCAAACCTGTTTCGCATATAATTTTGCCGGAGATTTCCAGTATATTTTTCAGTTTCATGTGAGCGCTCCTGTGGTTTATTTCGGTCCGATAAGTTTGTAGTAGCCCATAAAGGCTTCGAAAAAATCAGCGAAGACGCGCAAGTCTTCCGGTCGGGAGATTTGGTTAACGCCCTGCTTTACAAAATCAGTGAATTCCGGGGATGTTAGTTTGCGACCTTGGGCATATGCCGCCTTGGCAGTAAGCATGTGCACCATGGGATATACAACCATCCATTTCTCGGGGTTTAGTTTACTTATGCTGTTAAGGCGCTGGACTTCATCGTAAAATTTACGGAGTTGACTGTGTTTGTTTTTGTCGTGCTGCGGCGAGTTGTCCCTGTTTGTGCGGCCGCTTCGGCCTTTCATTTCAAGTTCCGACGCCAGCTTCTCAGCCTTCTCCGAGAAGAGAAACGGGTCGATGGTCTTTTTTTCTTTGTCGCTCCAAAGCTTGAAATCCATAGTGATCTCCTATCGATTGTTGTAGAGAATGTCCCATAAGGGTATGCGTAAGGCGCTTCCGAAATCCATGAGCCACTTGGTCATTTTTGTGTGCGCCTCTTGGACTACTTTCTTACGAGCGTCGTCTTTTAACGTTGCGCCTACGTTGCGCTGAACGGCATATGCCAGGAGAAAACGCCACTTTGTGCAGGCCATTTCCGAGATATGAATCTCTTTTTTCGGCTTCAGCTTCTTTTCTTGACCTGCCATCTCGAGGAACTCGTTTAGGCGGTAGAGCATGGCGTTGTTGATCGACTTGGACTCGATCCAGCGTTTCAGATCTTCTTTTACGCTCTGAAGGCGTTGGAGTTCGTCCCAGGTTACTGTTTCGTCAAAGACGGTCAGCCGGTCTCTTCCCGAGTCTTTGGAGCGCTTGAGGGCCTCTTCCGCTTCCTCAGCAAGGCGGTCAACAGGTGAATGGGCCTTGTGCAGGGTAATTCCCGCGGAGAAGGTGATGGCCGGATTGCGGCAAACATAATCGGCAAACTCCTTACTCAGTTCACCCGCAAGCTGGAGCACGCTGTTCCACGGGCCGATGACGAAGAGATCGTCGCCGCCGGCGAACACCGTGTAGATGTTCTGGAATTCGGGCGTGGTCTCCAGCTTGTGGCGCAAATGGATACTGAAGAAATAGTCGAATTGTCGGCTGAGTGTCGCCAATCGGGACAGGGAAAACTTGCTTCTATCGAGTCCTGCGCCCATGAGTGAGCCCAAGTTGTCTATGTCCATCTTGAGCACGGCCAGCGCTTCGGTTCCCAACACTTTATCTGTGCTCGTGAAATTCAGCGCCATAAGCGACAGGTGCCCAAAGGTCTTGGGATCGCCCACTGCAGCCGCTTGCTCTTTGAGTTCCTTGAGCCGAGCCGGGGACTTAACCGCTCGATGGAGTCGGCTATCGTGTTCATCACCTTCTTGAAAGGTCGGCACATAGCCGTTGATGAACTTTGACGCAGTCCGAGTGGGCGCGTTCCCGGCTTCGTCTATTGAGAGGTTCCACACCTTTACGCAGGAAGGCTTCTGAAAAATCTGCGCCGAGGGAGCGCCGGCAAAGGCCACGGAGTACCGGCCCAATATCGGCGAGCGGAGGTTCTTCACATCCGGGTCGTCCAAGAACACGCCCATATAGTCGTTTTTCACAAGCTGTGTGCCGAGGTGGATATGGTCACAACATACTGCGCATGACGAACCCTCGCCCCCTATGATCGAGCTGTTTTCAACCTTAGGGTCGGAGGGCCGCTTCCCACAGAAAGGACACAGATCATGCTTTAGGGTGTTGGTAAAGGAATCTAAGTAGCCCGTTATGGGTCCGGCGTACTTGGAAAGATTGAAGCGATTGCTTTTCCGGCGTTCTATCTTTTGGAATATTTTCTCATACGCGTCGGCGAAACGTCCCTCGGTAAGATCAGCGGAGCTTAACTCCAGGTGCGATAAGCCGAGACAGCTTTCACCATAAGAAATACCGATCAAGCTTTCGTTGATCCGAATTTCCACTTCGTGAAGCTTATCCACCACTTTCGGATAGTTCGGCGCCACGATGGTGAACTTGCCGGCGCCGTTCAACAGCACCGACGTAAACGGAAGCCCAATGGCTCTGCACAGCATATCGGCGGCAAGCTCGGAAAAAAGCGACACAGCGAAGGAGCGGCCGCGGAGTATTTTCGAGCGGTTCTTTCGGGTATCCCCGTGAGTGCTGAAGATGAAGTCCTGAATGCCGTAGAAGTCGCTTGTGATGAAGAGAAACTTTGGGTCGTCCCGTTTCCTGATAGCCTCTTCCGTCAAGGAGTCTTCATGGGAGTGATACAAATACAGCGCTGCGGCCAACGCTGAAGTGGTCCTGAGATGATCATAGAGCGAGACATCGTTCATACGCTTACCCGATCTATCCGCAGGAATACACGAGGCGTACGTCATCACCAATGAGTCGAAGTGCTCAAACCAGAGGTCTATACGGTCCCGGTGGAACAACTGAGGCAGCGCTGCGAGAAACCCGTCGGTCAGCTTCTTGTACTGCGCCGATGCGACTGAATCCGATGTGGGGACGAGATCTTTCTTCGGCTTCGGAAAAATGCTCGTCGCTGAGAGCTTCTCAAGAGGGTAACAGTGCTTATGGTTCTTTTCTTCACCTGCATGGTCTTCTAAGATGCTCAGTTCCTCAAAGAGGGGGTCGAGTCGTTGTTTCTTATACTCGCGAAAGCTTTGGGCGTCGGAATCATCACGGTCGCGTCTATCCCAACCACTGCTCAGCGCATCAGCCTCGGTGATAATAGCCTGCATGGGTGTTTCGGGTTTGTGGTGAAAACAGGCCAAGTTCATGAAGATGTCGCCTTCGCCCCATTCCTTCTGATGGAGCTGGGGCGGGGCAATATCTTTGCAATGTTCGATAAACGCAGCCGTATTGACTACATGCCGGTGGGTTGGAATCTTATCCTTATTCGTCGGTTGGTAGAGTTCCGAATGGGTTCGCTTGAATCCATCCGAGACTCCAAGGGTGTCCGCATCGATAAATTTACCAATGTCGTGCATGAACGCCGCAAGGGCAATCTTGAGAACAGTATCATCCATTATTCCTCCTCCTGGTTGTATAAACGCAATGAACAGAGTGGATATAGAAGCAGGCGTAAGCGCAATGATAGTGCAACTGGAATCATTCTTCCCTCTGCCCGTGGATTTTGCCGAGGCCGAAGCTGGTGGCCTTGCCCACATGGACCTCCTCGCAAAACTGCACAAGGGGGAGAAACTCCTGGAGCTTGCCGCTGTACGTGACGGAGCCCGTGATTCCTCCCATGAGCATGTCGCGCTCCTGACGGTTCGAGTAGCGGCGTCGGTCAAGCCACTCCAGGGTCGAGTGAACCGTCCGGACGTCTTGCGCGCGAGCCACGAGCCCCCGGTAATCCAGCGCCGGCTCGCCTTCCCCGAAGGCCTCGCACAGGCCTGAGATTCGCCGTAGAAGCGCCCTCGTGAACACATGAAAGGGCAAGTCCGCCTGAATGGTATTTTGGAACTTCAGGCGCAAAGGCGTCTCGAGGGTAATCCTTAGGCTGAATACGGAGTCATCCTGAACCGGCGTCTCAAGCTGCAAGCGACTCAACTCGGGCTTGATTACCCGACCGTCGTCGGCGGAATACACCCTTGCTCCGGCGCTCGTGACGCTCTCGAGGGTGAATTTCCCCCGAGCGCCGTTGATCCTGCGACCCACGCCGATGGTCCCCATCTGCCGGCACGCGTACACCAGGTGAGCCAGATATTCGTTCGCCCACCCGAACAGCAGGAGCGAAAGCGTGAACGGGTCACCCTTGTAAAATTGTGTGCGCTGGGTAGCCGGAGCCTCAATCACGAACGGATGCGGCGGAGCGGGCTTGCCCGGAGCGGCCGACGGCGGCTCAAATATCCGGAAGTAGATGCACTTCTCGTTCAGGATACACGTGGCGCACTCCTCATGCTGGAGCGCGCACACCACCTTTTTCAAGGCGATGCCGAAGACTCCTCGATACGTTGATCCCTTAAACGGCGGGAGTATCGCCGGTTCTTCGAAGACGGCGTGGAAGTCGTATTTACCGTATATGGGCATGTTTGCCTCTCAGTGTGGAGGAATGGCGTATGGAAGATATACTCAATGGGGGATTGCATTGTGTCGTAGCCGGCGCCTTTTTAGCGATCGCCACTTTTGTGATGGTTCACCGGGCGAGAAAGGGCTCTGTGCCCGATAAAGATCGAAAGGGAGGTTCATCTTGTCTGCGAACCAGCCCATAAAGCATCCGGATACGCGCCCCATTCGTGGTAAACAGTTGCGCCTTGTATACTACCCGATGCGTGTGTCAGATCGGGTCAATCAGACGTAGCTTTTTTGTTGTGTGGTTATTATTTCTTGCAGCGGCTTTCATGATGAATAAAGCGCCCATCCTGCGGGAGTTTACACCCGCAGCGCACCTGCTGTGAAGTAAAATTGTGCGTCTGGAGCGCATTTTTGCGCAAGGAGGGCCTTTCAGATACAGGCATGATCAGTGTAGACGAATCGCTGCCCTGCCGGGTTCACTTTTTAGCTCGCAACTTTTCAGAGTCCTTATAGCTTTGCCTCAAGGGAATATTGAAAAGAGGGATGAAGAATGACTTTTTCTCACGGTGAGAGTCCAATATCAGTAGAGCGTAACAGGCGCGCTTGTCTCATTTGTTTCCAAAAGTCAGGTAATTTTCAACGTATAGTCGCCGCCGATGATTACAGGGGGAATAGGCGCACACTTAATTGGAGAAAAACCACACTTAGGATGTGCAAAGGGCTTGACATAGAGGTCGACGTACACTAATCTTCCAGATAGTAATAGTTATTATTATCAAGAGGCTCCCGTGAAAAACATAGCTCGAATGACAAATCAAAGAAGAATTATCATCGAGGAGCTCTCCAAGGTTCGCACGCATCCCACGGCTATGGAGGTCTTCGAGATGGCGAGAAAACGTCTACCTCGCATCAGCCTCGGGACGGTCTATCGCAACCTTGAAGTCCTTACGGAAACAGGCGCCATACAGAAGCTCGAAACAGCGGGCTCCCAAATGCGATTCGACGGCACGGTGGAGGACCACTACCATATCCGATGCGTTTCCTGCGGTCGTGTGGATGACGTGGATTCGCCTATCTCTCAAAGACTCGCAGACAAACGCACTCGCGTTCAAGGCTACAAGATTTTATGGCATAAGGTGGAATTCGTAGGCGTTTGCCCTGAATGCCAACAAAAGAAAGAATGACCGGCTCATGACCGCACGGTCTTCCAAGCTACCCTGAGCATTAATCCAGGGGAGGTGAGTCTCCCCTCCAAACCAATGACGATGATTCACGCAAAACGGTTGCGCTCAGCGGCGCCGTTCATTTTTCATGTTTACCTATTCAAGGAGATTGAATGTCGAACATCAAAGGCTCAGAAACGGAACAGAATCTACTCAAATCATTCGCCGGAGAATCTCAGGCAAGAAATCGCTACTCATATTTTTCCGGAGTCGCCCGTAAAGAAGGTTTTGTACAGATATCCCGCGTGTTTGAAGAAACCGCCAATCACGAGAAGGAGCACGCCAAACGCTTCTTCAAACAATTACAAGGTGGAGACCTCATTATCAATGCCGCGTATCCTGCGGGTATGATCGGCGGCACTGTGGACAACTTGAAAGAAGCGGCTGCCGGCGAATATCATGAGTGGTCGGATTTGTACCCCAGCTTTGCGAAGATTGCGCGCGCTGAAGGATTCGAAGCAGCCGCCAAAGTATGGGAAGCGGTAAGCATCTCCGAAAAATTCCACGAAAAACGATACCTCGGACTGCTGAAAAATGTTGAGTCCGGCGCAGTATTCAACAGGGATAAACACGTGGTATGGCAATGTATTAACTGCGGCTACACCCATGAAGGCCTTGACGCCCCTGATATGTGCCCCGCTTGCGCTCATCCCAAGGCGTACTATGAATTATTGGCGGAAAACTGGTAAGCGAGTATACTGATACGTGAACCCGGTATTCGTCTAATTATTCAACGGAGGTTATGATGACGCAAAAGTTGCAGATCTACAAATGTGAAGTGTGCGGTAATATTGTAGAAATGATGCACGCAGGGAACGGCGAGCTGGTATGTTGCGGCCAACCCATGAAACTTTTCACCGAAAACACCGTGGATGCCGCTAAGGAAAAACACGTGCCCGTGAAGGAGTCCGTGGACGGCGGCCTCAAAGTCAAAGTCGGGAGCGTCGCTCATCCCATGGAAGAAAAGCACTACATCGAATGGGTGGAAATCATCAGCGGCGACAAGATATACCGCCAGTTCCTGAAACCAGGCGAAGCCCCAGAAGCCGTATTCAAGGTTGACGGAGATTGGGCCGCGCGAGAATATTGCAATCTCCACGGGCTGTGGAAATCCTAAACCATACGGCGATTTCTATCCGCGACGTTTAGGGCCTCTATACCCTTGACGCCGCGAATCAGGACTATTCGTACGTTTGCGGCGGTTTTTCCGTATATTCATAACATGGATCGAGAGAAAGCCACCGCAAACGTCAAAGCGGGCCAAACGCCGCACCGGAGAGTTTCAAATATGTCCGACGATACGACCCTGTACCAATGTCAAACTTCGAATTGCGGGTACATATACGACCCCAAACGAGGAGATCGAAAAGGCAAAATCGAAAAAGGCACCCCCTTTTCAGCATTGCCCGAAGATTGGAAGTGCCCCATATGCGGCGCCTCCACAAAGGCTTTTAGACCGGTTCCTTTACCGGGTTCTCAACCTGCGGCGCAGTAGGCGCTCATTGAACACTATGCAAAAAATATTACTCGGCATTACGTTTGTGATTGCGCTCGTTTCGGTCGGCGTAGCTTTCGCTAAGGAAGCCCCACGGGAAATGAAGGTCAATGTCGATGTCCTCAGCGGACTGAACCTGGCCGCCCCCACGGGCTCGGATGAAAAACGCTATCTCGGTATTCAGAATGAGAAGACCTTCAAGCTCTCAGATCTCAAGGCCGACACGATCATGGTGCAGATCTTCAGCATGTATTGTCCCATCTGTCAGGCGGAAGCTCCACACGTGAACCAACTTTTCGAGCTGATCCAGAGCAACCCTCAGCTCAAGGATAGGGTCAAATTTCTCGGCATCGGGACGGGAAACACGCCCTTTGAAGTGGATGTGTTTCGTAACAAGTACGACGTCAAGTTTCCGTTGCTCCCGGATGACGGCTTTGCTGTCCAAAAGGCCTTTTCCGAGAATGTTCGCACACCCACGTTCCTGAGCTTGTCCAACAAGGCCGGCAATCTGAAACTCAACGCCATGCACATCGGCGCCGTAAAAGACCCCGGCGAGTTGCTTCAGAAGCTCCTTCCCAAAGGAGGTAAGTAACGTGTACAAAGCAACCGGTCGCTTGGCGACAGTGTTTATCCTGATGGCCCTCATTGCTCTTCCCGCCGCTTTGTGGGCTGCGCAATCCGCCGGTATGAATATTTATCAACCCGGTGAGTTGAAACCCACGGACAGTGTGGCGGCTCTCAAGCCCGGAACACCGGCGCCTGATTTCACCCTGCCGTCCACCGACGGCGAAAAGGTTACCCTGAGTTCCTTCAAGGGCAAAAAGAACGTGGTGTTGTCCTTTGTGCCGGCCGCGTTCACGCCGGTGTGTTCCCAACAGTGGCCGGGATACAATATCGCTAAGGATTTCTTCGCGTCTTCGGACGCCGTCCTCATAGGGATTTCCGCTGATAACGTCCCCACTTTATACGCCTGGACGAAAGATATGGGGGATTTGTGGTTTCCCGTTGTGTCCGATTTTTGGCCGCACGGCGCCGTCGCACAAGCCTACGGAGTCCTGAGGAATGACGGAATGGCGGAACGCTCTCTGTTTGTCATCGATAAGGAAGGCGTCATCCGATACGCTGACGTGCATGATATTAACTCGGCGCCTCGATTGGAAGATTTGGTGAAGGAGCTTCAAAAGCTCGGTAAGTAAAGCTTTTAGGACTCAAGCGGAGAAGCCCCCACCGTTCCATGAAACGGGCCGCTACGTCTGTAGTGCTGGGTTCAGCGGGCTCAGAGCCGCCTCAAGCCCGGTGAACAAGTACAACAACAGAGAGGCGAAGAATGTTCCAGCTGATAATTATTACGCTCGTGTCTCTCTTCACGCTTACTACGGTAACGTATGGGCAAACCGCGGCGGTAAGCCCGGAAACTCAAGAATGTATCGGGTGCCACAGCAGCGTCAGTCCCGGTATCGTCGCTGATTGGAAGCGCAGTCGGCACGCTTCCATAACACCGGCCGAGGCGCTGAAGAAGACCGATCTGCAAAGACGAGTCTCCAACGCCCAAATACCGAAAGAATATGTGGATTACGTGGTCGGATGCGCTGAATGCCACAAGATGAACCCCGCGGATCACAAGGACACATTCGATCACAACGACGCCAAGGTTCACGTGACGGTCACCCCGAAAGATTGCGCCACGTGCCACCCTGAGGAAGTCGAGCAGTACAACGACAACATTATGTCGCGGGCCAGGAACAACCTCAAAAAGAATCCCGTCTTCAGTTCCATGGCCGACAGCATCAACGGCACGCAACGCTTCGCGAATATGAAGACCACGATCACTCCACCGAACGAAAAGACCGAGGCTGATTCCTGCTTCCATTGCCACGGCACTCAGATCGAGGTCAAAGGGACCGTAAAAAGGGACACGGACTTCGGAGAGATGGAATTCCCCGTCCTCTCCGGTTGGCCGAATCAAGGGGTAGGGCGGATAAACACCGACGGCAGCGAAGGCTTGTGCTCTTCTTGCCATTCCAAGCACCGCTTCTCCCTTACGTTGGCGCGAAAGGCCGACACGTGTTCCCAGTGTCACAAGGGACCGGATGTGCCGGCGTACAAGGCCTACAGCGTAAGCAAACACGGCAACATCTACGCAAGCCTGGGCGGTGAATGGAATTTCAAGGAAGTCCCATGGACCATAGGCAAGGACTTTAACGCTCCCACATGCGCCGTATGCCATGTATCCCTGCTCGTAACCGAAAACGGCGATGTTGTGGCGAAACGCACACACAGGATGAATGATCGCTTGCCTTGGCGCATCCTGGGGCTACCGTACGCACACCCGCATCCCAAGTCGCCGGACACTTCCATCATCCGGAATAAGGACGGCATGCCTCTGCCTACGGCGCTTTCAGGTGAGCCCGCTTCGCAATTCCTCATCTCTGCGGAGGAACAAGAGAAGCGTAGAATCACCATGACCACTGTGTGCATGTCATGTCACAGCAAAAACTGGGTGAACGGCCAATGGGCTCGCTTCGAGAATACGATCCACACATCAAACGAGGCGACGAAAACTGCTACGGACATCATGTTGACGGCCTGGAAGACCAACATGGTGGATAACGGCTCGTTGTTCGATGATGTCCTCGAGAAAATGTGGGTGCAGGATTGGCTCTTCTACGGTAATTCCACACGAGTGGCCTCAGCGATGATGGGCGCGGATTACGGCGTGTTCGCCGAAGGTCGCTGGTTTTCCACGAAGAATATTCAAGAGATGGTCGAGCACTTGAAGACCCTGAATTTTCAGAGTCCTCAGGCGCCGCCGCGAAAGAAGTAATCGGCGTGAAGATTGAGAATCGTTCACCACGAATCGGCGCCCTGTTTCTAATGCGGAATGTGGTTCAACGGGAAGATCCGTCACTCTTCCGACTCTCTTTGGGCATAGAGCAATCTCAAGCCCGATGAATGATTGCGATTGACGAACCTCACTTCCGTGAGATGATCCGCCGGTCTTCGTCGCCGATCTGCTGACGATGCTTGTGAGTTTCTCGGGGCCTATGCAACGGTCCGTAAAATACGTTCGAGGAGTGAATCATGGAAAAGACAACCTGGAAATGCGGTGGTTGCGGTTACACATTCGAGCAGGACGCCACAGAACCTGCGCCGATGACATGTCCCTCTTGTAAAAACAAATGCGAGTTTCTAAATGTGACCTGTTACATCCCTGAATGCAATTTTACGGGGGCGGACCCGAAACTAGGCTAAACGAGGTTTTTTGTGAACAAGAAAAAAGCGTTGTTCGTTTTTAACGGTGAACTCATGTGCTTTGTGCACGTGCTCTTAAATGCTTTGGAGATGAAATCCAAGGGGTACGATGTTCACGTAATTCTGGAAGGTCTCTCGGTGAAACTTGTCGGCGAGCTGGAAAAAGGGGAGAGCCCCATGGCCGGCCTCTACACCCAAGCCAAAGCCAAAGGGCTCTTGGCTGCGGCGTGTCGAGCGTGCTCCGTCCAACTCAACGTCTTGGAGAGCGTCGAGAAATCGGGAATCCCCCTGGTGGAGAACATGTCCGGCCACGTGAGTATGTCCGATTACATGGACCAAGGGTATGATGTGATCGCATTCTAGGGTATTCCGTTCACCAGGAGCCATGCAGCCGTTTTGGAAGTGCGATGAGCGCTCCCGAGGGGAGCGGGGTCTTCCCTCGGCTTCTCACCGACAGCAGAGGCGTCTTAAGTTCAGTGAGCGATTACTTCTAAGGAAAGTGAAGTCATAATGAAAGTTTTGGGTATCTACGGCAGTCCCCGGGCGGGCGGCAACACCGATATGATGCTGGATGAGGCGCTTCGAGGGGCGCGTGAGGCGGGCGCTGAGGTTACTACCCTGAGAGCGTGCGATCTCACCATAAGTGGTTGCATGGAGTGCGGCGGCTGCGACAATGTGGGCGCATGTGTCCTGGACGATGAGATGCAGCGGGTGTATCCCATGCTCAACGCGGCTGACGCTATCTTCTTGGCCTCGCCCATGTTCTTTTACGCCGTCACCGCTCAGGTGAAAACCCTCATGGATCGCTGTCAGGCCATGTGGTGCAAACGGTTCATGGAAAAGACCCCGGAGCAGCGCAAAACATACGACGGCGGCAAAGGCTACTTCTTAGCTGCGGGCGCCACCAAGGGCGCCAACCTCTTCGAGGGCGCTCAGTTATGCGTCAAATACTTTTATGACGCCCTGGATATGAGCTATGAAGGTGGGGTCTTCGCCAAAAAGGTCGAAGGCAAAGGCGAAATTGAAAAGCAACCCGAGGTCCTGAAAGAGGCTTACGACTTGGGTTACAAAGCGGCCGGTGGTCAATAACATCCACGCCGCGCCTGACGGAAGCTACAAAGATAAACGGAGGCAGCATGCCGAAAGCGCTCGTGGTATACGCCACAAGGACGGGCGAAACAAAGACCATGGCGAATTATATCGCCGAAGGACTACGGTTCAGCGGAGCAGAAGCCAAGGTCGTTAACGCAAATGACATAAAAACCGCGGATGATATAGCCGACTATGACGCTTATATCCTGGGCTCGGCCACCTATCACGGCGAAATGATGCAAGGGATGAAAACTTTTCTGTTCTTGGCGGAAAAACTCGACCTCAAGAACAAGCCCGGTGGGGCCTTCGAGGCCTTCGGCTGGAGCGGTGAAGCGCCGGATCGTATATTCGAGACCATGCGAAACATCTATAGCATGAATGTGGCCACAAGCGGTCCGTTGAGGCTCAAATCCACCGATCTTGGGGGAGGAATTAAGCTCGCTCAGGATTATGGCCGTGAAATTGGAAAAAAGCTGATGGGTGATTAATGCTGATTCACCGTCAAGAGAGTAGATTTGGTGACTGCCTATGTTGTAGGCAGGTTCTCACCAATAACGCTTCTTTGATCGCGAATCGGTATAAGATCGCTGTTGAGAACGCAAACCATTAGGCGATCTTCGGCGAAATAATTTACAATGTGTTTTACGGATGATTACGCAATTTCGTGGTCATCTCTCATGTATCGACACTCATTTTAACGAGGAGGTTTCATGCAGAAGTACGTGTGTCAGATTTGTGGATATGTTTACGACCCCGAGCTGGGCGACGAAGAAAACGGTATCGCCCCCGGCACCCCCTTTGACCAAGTCCCCGACGACTGGACTTGCCCCGTGTGCGGCGCCGATAAGGGCAGCTTCACACCCGCTTAATCGTATATCGCCCGTCCTTCGTCGTTTTATACGCCGGAGGATGGGATCTCTCTGTTCATAACCGTCACCGGACTTGAAACGGCTCTGCGCCCGGTGAAAGCCGGAGGGGAAAACCATTTCTCCTCCAGACCACCCCATACGCCATTACAAGTGGTTACATAGTTCCTGGTGAACGACTACCCTTAGTAATTTGGAGGCTGAACTTGCGGAATAATGTTGAAATCAAACCCGGCATTCACTGGGTTGGCGCCATAGACTGGAATGTGCGGGACTTTCACGGATACTCAACGTACAAAGGCACAACCTATAACGCTTACCTCATTAAAGATGAAAAAACCGCATTGTTCGACACGGTCAAGAAGCCGTTTAAGCTCGACATGCTCCATTGTATCTATAAGGTAATAGATCCCTCGAAGATAGACTATCTAGTTATCAACCATGTTGAACCGGATCACTCGGGCGCCATTCCCGAAATGGTGGAAATCATCAAGCCCGAAAAGATCTTCTGTTCCAGCCGAGGTAAAAAGGCCCTCTTGGACCACTATCATCGAGAAGACTGGCCCTATGAAGTGGTCGAGACCGGCCGAGAAATTAGTCTCGGTTCTAACACGGTTCAGTTCATCGAGACGCGGATGCTCCATTGGCCGGACAGCATGTTCAGCTATATCAAAGAACATGCGCTGTTGATCTCCAGCGACGCCTTTGGGCAGCATTGGGCCACCAGCGAGCGCTTCAACGACGAAGTTGATGAGCACGAACTCATGCGACATGCGGCCAAGTACTGGGCGAATATCCTCATGCCGTACGCTCCGCTCATTCGCAAGCTCGTGGCGGATGTGCAGAAGCTCGGTATTCCCATCGACATGATCGCCCCGGACCATGGGCTTATCTGGCGCAAAGATCCTCTTTCCATAGTTCAAGCCTATGACGAATGGAGCAAACAAATCCCCAAACAAAAGGCCGTCATCGTCTTTGACACCATGTGGAAGAGCACCGAAACCATGGCAAAGGCCATCGAGGACGGCATTGCGGAACAGGGCGTGTCCACGCAGATACTGGATCTTTCGTGTAACCACCGCAGCGACATCATCACCGAGATCATGGACGCAAAAGCCGTGGTCCTTGGATCTTCTACGCTGAACAATGGAATGCTCCCACGAATGGCGGATCTCCTGTGTTACATGAAGGGTCTGCGCCCCATGAACAAGATCGGCGCCGCATTCGGATCGTACGGCTGGAGCGGTGAAGCGGTGAAGCAGATCACCACAAGCATGGAAGAGATGAAGTTTCAGTTGATCGGCCCCGGCCTCAGGAAGCAGTACGTACCGGATCACGCAGGACTCAAAGACTGTGTGGACTTAGGTCGTGATATAGGCAAAGCGGTCAAGGCGGACGCTTAGGCCCCTACGCACGCAAAGAAGCGCTATTAGGGAACCTGCCTTACCGACAGGCTTCACAATACAACCGATTTGAAAGCGACTAGTCTGAGATTCGCCTCAAGTCTAAAAGTTTATTGAGATAAATAAGATAAAGGAGCGTTCCGTGGCGCCTACCAATGCCCCCAAAGAAAAAAAGCTCGGCGCTCGGGAAATGAAACGCATCATAGGGGAGATACTCGCTTCTGATGATGGACACGGCGCCTTGGAGCGCCTGGATCGTTTTCCGGCGAAGTCGGCTGTAAATCCCCTGTTTTCGCTCCTGCTGGATATCGATGAGAAAATCCGTCATCGGGCTATCCCGGCCATGGCTCGGGTCGTGAATCGCATGGCGACGGAGAACATGGAAAAAGCCCGCATTATCATGCGTCGCTTCATGTGGAGCTTGAACGATGAAAGCGGCGGAATAGGGTGGGGGGCTCCGGAGTCAATGGCCGCCGTCATGGCGGAACACGAGGGATTAGCGAAGGAATTCGGCTCGGTGTTTGTCTCCTATCTCAATCCCGACGGTAATTTCCTCGAGCACCCGCCGCTCCAGCGAGGTCTCCTCTGGGGACTGGCCTTCGTGGGAAAAGAGCGTCCGGACATGTTTCAGGCCGCGGAACAGTACATGGCCCCCTACTTCTCATCAGAGGACCCGGTGGTGCGGGGCCAAGCCCTGCGAGCCGCTGCGACGCTCAAGATGACTTCCTGCAAAGGAGAGATCGAGGGTTTGCTTACGGACACAACCCCGGTGCGTCTACTCGGGGACGTCGAACCATACGAGACCACCATCGCCGATTTGGCGAGACAGGCCGTGAACTCGGTTACATGAAACGAACCCACATGGGCCGCGTCTGCAAGAGATTGGGCGATTTCGTTTGTTTTTCTATGTAAAGAACAGCGCCTTATACCAATGTGCTGTCGAACGAGGAATATAGGTGAAGGACATTTTTGTAAGAGCAGGTTTCCCTAACTACTATCAAAGAATGTTTAAATGCACCGCAAGTGGCTTTTTCTCCTTCAGAAAAGGCACTTGCGACTATTTTGAAAGTTCTTGGAGAGGGGTTTGGGGAGAAACTTCTTTCAAGAAGGTTCTCTCCAATATTACTTCTTTTATTGCACATTCGTATTAGATCTTTCTCGGGGTGATCTCCGGTGAACCTTTACGACAAGGTGCAACCGAAGCTTTACCGGTAAAGGCGCTCGAAAATAGTGGGCGCCCGATGGACATCTTCGCCTTTGTTGTCACTGCGAGTAGCTGTCGGCGAAGGAGTGACCGTTGAGCACGAACGGGTCCACTCTTTATGTAAGAAGATGGAACGGGGGAATCATGACCAAAACGTACTTCACTTGGTAAAGCGTGTCCGCATGGCCAATAGTTGATATGAACGCAGTTGAAGTCCTCATAAGCCGCTCAAGGCTTTTATCGTGAACATAACGTGCAACGAGGAGTGATCGACCGCTTGGAGTTACCACGGGGTCGATCCGGAGGCGAGATAAGTATATCTTCCGATCTTCACCGAGCCTGGAACGATCTCAAGCCCGATAAACCATTATGACTATGAAAAGGGGGACCCTTTCATGGATGTAGAATTGCTGTCCAGGCTACAGTTCGCTGTAGCGACTTTGTTTCACTTCTTGTTTGTCCCCTTGACGCTGGGGTTGTCTCTTTTAGTGGCTATTATGGAGACAATTTACGTGCGAACGGGTGATGAAGAGTACAAACGAATGGCGAAGTTTTGGGGCAAGATCTTTGTCATCAACTTCGCTGTGGGCGTTGTCACGGGTATAACGCTCGAGTTTCAATTCGGCACCAACTGGGCGAGATATTCTCAGTATGTAGGAGACATCTTCGGCTCGTTGCTCGCCATTGAAGCTACTACATCGTTCTTTCTTGAATCGACATTTATCGCCGTGTGGCTTTTCGGTTGGAATAAGATCTCACCGAAGTTGCACGTTGCCTGTATGTGGCTGGTGGTTATCGCCTCGAGCATGTCCGCCTTCTGGATCCTCGTGGCTAATTCGTGGATGCAACACCCGCTGGGCTACGTCCTGCAGAACGGTCGCGCAGAACTCAATGACTTTTGGGCCGTAGTCACTCAGCCGTTTGCGATCCTCACCTTTCTCCATACCACTGTTGCGGGATACATTATCGGCTCTTTCTTCGTGATGGGTGTAAGCGCCTATATGCTTCTGCGGAACCGTGACGTGAGCTTCTTCACTAAATCGTTTAGAATAGCTGTTGTCACGGGACTCATTTTTTCCGTGGCCGAAGTCGGTATCGGTGATTTGCACGGCAAACAAGTAGCGAAACATCAGCCTACTAAGCTTGCGGCTATAGAGTCTATTTGGGTAACCGAGCGAGGGGCGCCCTTTTCAATGATCGTAATTCCCGATGCGGCGAATGAACGAAACCACGTCGAGGCCATACAGATCCCCAAATTCATGAGTTGGATTGCCCATGGTGATTGGAATGCGGAGATGAAAGGCCTCAAAGACTTTCCAAAGGAGGATAGGCCGCCGGTCGCCCTTGTATTTTACTCGTTCAGAATAATGGTGGCGCTGGGGATGCTCTTTCCGTTGCTGGCCATCATGGGTGTCTACTTTAGGAACACCCTTCCGCAAAGGCGTTGGTATCTTTGGATCATGGTATTGGCCATACCGCTCCCTTGGGTCTCAACAGAGCTGGGATGGATCGTCACGGAAGTTGGACGTCAACCCTGGATTGTGTATGGGTTTATGCGCACCCGAGAAGCGTACTCGATCCTGCATCCTTCACAGGTGGCAATATCGCTCGGCGCGTTTATTCTCGTGTATTCGCTGCTGGGTTTCGCTGCATATTTCCTCATCATCAAGACCATCCTTAAAGGTCCCGAAGCGGCGCTCCCAGGTGACGCCGAGCCGAAAGGAGCCACCGAATAATGGAGACATTGTGGTTTGGAATATGGGGATTGTTGTGGGCCATTTATTTTTCTCTGGACGGCTATGATCTCGGGCTCGCCACTCTGCGACCGTTCATTGCGAAGAGTGATACGGATACCCGCATCATCAACAACACTATGGCCCCTTTTTGGGATGGAAACGAAGTATGGTTGATTACGGCCGGCGGTGTTACGTTCGCCGCCTTTCCTACCACGTATGCGGTGATGTTCAGCACGTTGTACACGCCGTTGCTGTTGATTCTCTTCGGGCTTATTTTCCGGGGGGTAGCCTTTGAGTTTCGCAGTAAACACGACAGTGACGCATGGCGCAAGACCTGGGATGTGTTGCAGTTTATCGGCAGCTTCGGACCGGCTTTGCTATTCGGAGTAGCCTTCGCCAATATCTTCCAGGGGATTCCCTTTGACGAAGAGAACATCTTTCAAGGTACGCTCCTGACCTTGCTCAATCCTTATGGGATAGCGGGCGGCGTCTTGTTCGTAACGATGTTTCTCGTGACGGGCGCTCTTTGGCTCGCGGTGAAATCCGTCGGGCCGCTCCATGATCGCGCCGTCTCAGCGGCCTCCAAGATTTGGGTCGTGTGGGTTCTTGTGGCGGTGGTGTTCCTTATCTTCACGTGGTTTGCGACGCCGCTCTGGCAGAATTACCTCGTTCACCCGTGGCTTCTGTTTGTGCCGCTCCTGACTGTGGCGGCGCTGTTCGCAACCCGCTACCTTATCGCCAAAGAAAATTGGTGGGGCGCATGGGGAGCGGCCACGGCCACGGTGTTTCTTACGACGGCCTTTGGAGTGATCGGCTTATACCCCAATCTCTTCCCTTCGAGTATTGATCCTGGGTTGAGTCTCACTGCTTTTAACAGTAGTTCCAGCATCAAAACCTTGAAGATCATGTTGATTGTGGTGTTGCTTTTTGTTCCTCTTATCATAGCTTACCAGGGATGGGTTCATTTCCTCTTCAAAGAAAAGATCACGGAAAAGGACTTGGAATCCGACGAAGCGTATTAACGTCCAATGAATGCACGACGTTCACCCCGGAGTGAACGCAAGGAGTCTATATATGAAAGAACACACCGGCGTAGTGACCATGAAGGGAGACCCCCTCACCCTACTCGGCAATGAGGTCAAGGTAGGCGAAAAGGCCCCGGACTTCACCGTGATCGGGAACGACTTGAAGCCCCTGAACTTCTCATCTATGAATGGGAAGATCCGCATCATTTCGTCCGTGCCGTCCCTGGATACCCCTGTTTGCGACACGTCTACCAGACGTTTCAACGAAGAGTTGACCAACTTAGGCCCTGATGTGGTAATCCTGACGGTCAGTATGGATTTGCCCTTCGCACAGGCGAGATGGTGCGGAGCCGCGGGAATTACCAACGTGAAGACTGCGTCCGATCACCGGGACGCGTCTTTTGGTGAGGCGTACGGCGTCCTGCTCAAGGATATTCGGCTCCTTGCCAGGGCCGTGTTCGTAGTGGATAAGGAGGGCGTCCTAAGGTATAAGGAAATCGTCCCTGAAATTGCAACGGAACCAAACTATGACGCCGCGATCAAGGCGGTGAAGGAACTCCAGTAGCGGAGATGCTTTCGTAATCGTTTACCGGCTCACTTTTCCGGGTGATCCGACAACGCTTGGTGAACGGTTATCCCCTTTCAATTCGCATGATTCGCTTGCGTCGAGGCGCAAGCCCTTTTTACGTCAAGATGAACCCCGGAGGTAAAGGATGCAGCAGTGGCAATCCGTAGATGAAATTCTGGATTTTGCTATTGGTCAAGAGGAACAAGCTTACGATTTCTACACTAAGATGGCGGCCGGCATGGACAAGGCATGGATGAAGACCATCTTTGAGAACTTCGCCAAAGAAGAGCAAGGTCACAAGAAGAAGCTCATGGACATTAAGTCCGGCAAGTTGTTGGCGCCTGCGACCAAGAAGGTGCTGGATCTGAAACTTTCCGATTACTTGGTGGAAGCGCAACCTTCCGCTCAAATGGACTACCAAGAGGCCCTCTTGCTCGCCATGAAAAAAGAGAAAAAAGCCTTTAAGATGTACAGTGATTTGGCGGACGCAACCGATGACGAGAATGTGCGTAACCTGTTCTTAGGGCTTGCGCAAGAAGAAGCCAAGCACAAACTGCGCTTCGAAGTCGAATACGACGACGTTATCATGTCGGAGAACTAAGCGCTATTGAGTTAAGTAGCGTATAGGGAGAGGCCCTTTTCAAAAGAATGCGCCTCCCCCTAACTCTCCCGCATTCGTTACCATCTGAACATATCCTGCGGTTACATAGCCCACCGCTCTCCTCGAAAAAGGGAGATTGAGCGCTTTTTAGTCGAATTCCGCGTTCTTTTCGGGTAACTTGTGAAGCGTGAGTCGGCATAGAGCCCATCCCAATTTCCGCGGCGCATGTCGGACATTTGACACGGCGGCGTAATTGGGGTATCCAAAATAATGGATTAGTGTTGCAACGTCGAACCGTACCGGCATAATCGGCGCCGCTCAGGGCAATTAATTCAACGGCGACAGGGCCTACGCTCTATTTTGCGAATTTGCGTCAAAAGAATTAATCGTTGAAGAGGAGCCTCCTCCCGGATTCACTAAAAACGTATTCGATCTCGTTTGATATACGAAAGAGCATTCGTGGTAAACAGAACAGGGTAACCGTTTACCGCAGTAACGAATCGCCCGGATAGCGGTGGGCCGGCGGCGCCGCGGTAGGTTTTTACTAAATCCACGCTCGTGATACTATTACTTCAACCTGTTAACCAAATTAGGGGTCTGAAAACCGGTCTCATGGATTTACCTCAGTTCAGCGCTCGTTCCGAGTCGAATAATAAGCTTGTTCAACTGACCATGAACGAGTTTCTGGAGAACATCGCCCATCCTGCGTGTCTCATCGCCTCCGATGCCACCATTCGCAGTATGAATTCACATCTCGAGGTTTTAGTAGGGAAAAGAATCGGGCGTAAGTGTCATGAGGTGTTGGCTGGCGCTTCCTCGTTTTGTCCCTTTTGCCCCTTCGATGATCTCATTGCCGGTATGCGGCCCGCGCTACGTGATATTCGACATACCCGGCGTAACGAGCTCCAAAGCATCAACCTGAAACCCGTATTCGATGAAGAGGGCTCCGGGTTAATTCTCGAGAGCTTTCGACGCCTTGCCTCAGCGGGCGCTCCCGATGAGAATTGTCAATGGGCGCCGCCCCAACTCCTGAATAAACTCACGGGTTTGCTGTCCATAAGCAGAGGTCTTCTCGGCGCCACCGCCTTTAAGTACAAGATGGAGGCCGCTATCCAAACCATAACCCGGTCATTGGGAGAAGACTCCCCGCCCAAGGTGTGGTTGGAAATTGACGGCGTCACCTACGGAGAAGAATATGAGACCGAACACGATTCAGGCCGGTTATACACCCACGAGATTCATGTTGACGGTTTAACCCGCGGGAATCTCCATGTGTGGTGGCCTGTAAAGGAAGTAATCCCCCCTGACGAGGTCTATTTTCTCGAAGAAGTATGTGACCTCATCGACAGGCAACTGGAGATCAATGAACTCTGGGCGCGCCTGCGCAAATCCGAGGAACGGTACCGCAAACTGGCGAATAATCTGGCCAAGGAGATGTGGAGTCGCACGGAGGCCCTAGCTAGAGAGACCAACTACCTGGAAGGGATCCTGCGGTGTTCCGAAGACATGATTATCACCACGGATCTTGACGGCCGCATCGTTCAATTCAATGCCGGGGCCGAAAAGATGCTCGGGTACTCTTCCGAGGAAATCCAAGGCTTGAATATCAATGAGCTATGGGTCGATCCCGAGGAACGGAATCGGCTGATGGAGGATGTCCTCCTCTCGGGCGGCATTCGCAACTACCAGACGGTGCTCCTCACGAAAAGCGGTGGACCCAAGGAGATCTCGCTAACCCTTTCTCTCCTCAAAGATGAGGACGGTCGGGTTATCGGCACGGTAGGAGTCAGCAAGGACATCGGTGACGAGAACGCAATGCGCAGGGAACTCGAGCGCTTGAATCAAAACTACCGCGAGGCTATCCACTTCATCAATCACGAAACCAAGAACTCGCTTATCGTAATGGGAGGTTTTCTCCGACGGCTTGTGAAGACGGAAGCTAACGACGATCGTTTGGAACAACTCAAGATCGTCTATCATCACTCGAAGTTTCTTGAGGCCATGAGTAGGGATTTTCTCGTCATGGCGGAATTAGAACATGGTGAGTTCCAGACTCGTAAACGGCACATCAAGAACATGTATGATGAAGTGGTCTTGCCTGCCATGAAGGGCCTAAAAGAACGCTATCCCGACTCATTCCAGAGCTATGACAGTAGCATGGGCGGTGTCGGAGCCATCGAGGTGAACGGCGATCCGGCTCTTCTGGAAATCGTCTACCGTAATCTCTTCGGGAACGCCTTGAAATACCGATTTCCGGGAGGCAGAATCGCCTACGGGGTTCGTGACTTCGGTGACCGCTACATCTTCAATGTCTGGAATGAAGGTCCCGGCGTCCCTGAGGCCGAAAGAGAAAAGATTTTCGACAAGTTTTATCGAGTTCAGGATGAGAGCACGCAAGGTAAACGCGGAACCGGTTTGGGCCTATTCAACATCCGAAACATTATCGAAGCCCATAACGGTAAAATCTGGTGTGAAACACGACCCGGCCAATGGATCAATTTTCTCTTCGAGTTGCCTAAGGACACGCAGGAGTAGTGTTTCTCCGCAAAGTTCGGCTGCCATCGCATCTACAAGATTACTCGTTTGTACTCCACCCTTCCTGTGAACAAGCGCCGATATGGGGCCATATCCTATCTCGCTTTCTTACCGGCAAATGTCGCTATTGAGACCTTTCTTTAGAATACTATATAAATCCCGAGAGGTTACTAATGAAGCTCCTTTGTTCATTGTTGATCCTGTGCCTAACTCCGCTGTTGTGTTTCGCCGACACTACAACGATCCCGTTACCTGAGCCCGCTCTAAAAGGAACCATGTCCCTAGAAGAAGCGATCGCCACAAGAAAGACATCGCGGAAGTATGCGGACACGCCTTTAACCCTAAATCAAGTCGGGCAACTGCTCTGGTCGGCTTATGGGAACCTTCCCACGGACGGCGTGAGCGGCGCAACCAAGAAGACCGTCCCTTCCGCAAAGAAGACCTACCCCTTGGAAATCTATCTCGTAGCCGGTGAAAACGGCGTCAAGGAACTTCCCGCAGGTATCTACCATTACGACCCGGATAAGTCCGCCGTCGAGCTGATTACACCCGGCGATCAAAGGCGCCCCATCGCTCAAGCGTGTAACGGCCAGTCGTGGATGACTACGGCGCCCGTATTCATCGTCATAGGCGCGGTCATGGAACGAGGAGCCTCAACCTCGGGTCCCAAAAGAGGCGTGGACTTCATCAGTATGGAAGCTGGATACGCCAACCAGAACGTCTTGCTCCAGGCGAGAGCCCTCAATCTTAGCACGAATACCGTCGGCGGAATCAAGGATCAGCCCCTAGCCGAGGCCCTGAAGATAGACCCCATAGTGAGATCACTAATTCTGGTCACCGTAGGTAAGTCCGCCCAGTGAAGACGCGCGGAGGGGAGACTCACACGACGTGCTTTTCAAAAAAGGAAGATCGGTGGAACTTTATTTGCAAAGCAGGTTTTTCCAACCTCTTTCTAAGACATTTGTGATAGTTGCCGAAAGCGGCGTTTTCTCCTTGAGAAAAGCCGCTTTCGGCAATTGCAAACGTTCTTGGAGAGGGGTTTGGGGAGAAACTTCTTTCAAGAAGGTTCTCCCCAATATTACTTCTTTGATTACGCATTGGTATTAAGCCTAAAGTATTTAAAAATAATTTGATATTTTCATACTTCGTTGTGACGATAAGTCATGGTCGTTCTTGAAGAGGGGGTTTGGGGAGAAACTTCTTTCAAAAAGGTTTCTCCCAATCGTATTTCTTTGATTAAACTACTTTCCGGCTTTAGGTTTTCCCACGGTGTGGGCGGAGATAATACGTTGATCAGGCCGGAGGTTCATGGCTTTGGCCAGCTTCGGCTTGTCGATGGACGCCCGAAACACATTGGCAAGATCCGCCGAAGCGCAGTAGAGATACACGTTTTCCGCTACGAAACCCGTGTCCGCGGCTGCGATGAACATCTTCGTGTTTTCGTCCGAGTCGCCCATCTTGGCGAAATCAGCCACATACACGAGATTGACCGGCGCATCTTTGAAGTAGGATTGCGTTCCGGTGAGTGAGCGCAGATCCTCGGAAACCACGGGAATCAGGGTGTTGGCCTTTGCATCGTAGAGAAACATACCGTCCGCTTTTGCCACATATACATCTATTTCTTGGCGGTTATAGGCTGAAGGGGCCGTGCGTTTGCCCGAATCCGGTCGGCTGACGCCAAAGGCCGCCCAGAGCAGATTCGAGAGCGTTTGGTCCGAAAGGGACTCCGGAGAGTATTCCCGGACGCTCTTTCTGTCCTTAAGAGCTTGGACCAACGACTTACTTTGATCCAGTTTCGGCTCGGGAAGCTGCACGGGTTGAGCGCTTTCAGCAAACGCAGGACACAGGAGCGCTAAGGCGAAAATCAGGGCGGTCACGAGTATTAATAGGCGTTTTGTAGTCATCAAGACCTCCTCTTGTGTGAACCAAATATGGTCCTTCGGCCAATAGACATTGTATACCACAATGGAGGAAAGGGAATACCGCCTGTCATCTTTTACTGAGCTTGGACGTCTCCGCCCATGCTTAAAACCGGAGGGAAAACTAACCAGAGGCATCGGAGTATGCCTATTCTTCTTATTTATCCCTATAGACATAGAGTCTTGGAGAAGCCTTTTTCCACAAAGCGCCCTCAATCTTGCCCGTGAGACGGCGACGGATCTTACGAAGACTTTCCGAAGAGGAGCTTCACGCTGTTGAAGGCTTCGGTTAAGGCGCCGGGGCATTCTTCAGCGTATTGATCCGATAGTTGGACCAGATTTTGGCCACATCCTATGCAGTGGGGCGTAAGTGCTTCAATAATGAGGCTACAGTGGGGACATTTCAAAAGCTGCTGCGCATCAGCGTTCTGGGATCGTGTCCGATAATGTCCTGCCCGAATGTCCCACCATTCCCGACTTGCGGCCCATTCGTTTATTTCCTTTGCCCGCACCGCCGGGAAGGGATGAGATTGGCCGATGTTGGCTAAAACCCTGTAGAACTTGTTGAGCCCGACCCCCGAGGTCAGTTGCTCGAACTGCGCCGCTTGCGTGACGAACTCCGTCTCGTCGATCATATCCGCTATTTGTTGTGAACCGCCGGCCAACTTCATAAGCACATTAACTACCGTGCCTCGATCGCCGGACACCAGCAGCGAGGCCCTATCCGCCGATAGTTCGGACTTCCTGTGCCATTCCAGAAGGGCGAGTTTTATAGGCAAAAGCACATACCCCGCCGCTCCCATTAAATCCGCAAAATCGTTCAGGAATGACGCAACCATGTGATACAGCACGTGGTGACATTTGATGTGCCCCATTTCATGACCGATCACGCAATAAAGCTCGTCGCACGTCATGAGGTCGATAAGTCCCGAATGAATGACCATCATAGGGTATTTTATGCCCGTGGTCATTGCGTTGGGAAAGGGGTGTTGCTTAATGAACATGTCCGGCATTGCAATCCCTAAGCATGCCGCAGCGCTCTGGGCCATCTCATGGATATAGCCGCACGTCTTCTTCGTGACCTTGACGTTGTTTGCCATTGCGTCGATACGGAACCATTTCTCGTATCCGTGTTCCACCATCTTACGCACGGCGAGATCCATCCCCGGCACTTTGCGAAGCGCCGTTGTCGCTCCCTTGTCCAGAGTGTGCATAAATGCGTCAGGGTGGATGTCGCTGAACGTGTCGGCCGGAAAGCCGTAGTCCATTGTCTGGAAATCCACCTCGAAGTAGCGGCGGCACAGAGGACATTGGGTGTTTTTCCCATGAGTCACACAGCCCAAAGGCGTGTTCATTCGGGCCTTGCAATGGGGACACTTGAGAGACGCTCTTACCACGGCTTCGTGAACGTGCACGGTCTTTCCTCCCATGAATGCTGTAGAAAGCGGTGTGCGGGGCTTGAAGACGGCCCTTGAGTGGGCGCTTGCGGGACAACGACCCAACGCAATCCAATATCACGGCTTTGTGCGCTCGTATTCAGATTACTCGTAAAGAGGGAAGCACGCAATGAAAATGTCCGTTTCCCTGTAACTGAGGGTTACATGCGGCCAAAACCGGGAGGAGGAGTGATGGATTGCCCTTCGAAGTCTCCTGAAACTGGTGAGAGTTAACGCTATGGACAGCCGGAATCTACCAGAGAGCAGGAAACTCGGGAAGGATGAAAGAAACACGAGGACGCAGCAAGGAGAATCAACCGGAGAGTTACTCCGAATGCTTGATTTTTGGAAAAGCGGTTGATAAATCTCGCTGTCTGTTTGCCTATGTTCTGATAACCTCATACAATCCGGGATAGTGTGGATACACTTCCTTGTATGGCTCCGTCAGATCCTTAAATTCCTTGGAAAAAATAGCGGCCTCGAAGTGCTCTACACTTTGCCACTCAGCAATATTGATGAGATGGAAACGTGCCCACGGCACGATAGACCTGTGTAACCGAGTGGAGATAAAGCCCGGTTGCTTTCGCATGAATTCCGCTGCCCTTTCCCAAAAGGCCAGGGCTTCGTCTTGTTTATCTTCGGGAACCTCAAACGAATTGATAAGTAGTACGGACATCTCTATACCTTCCTAATTTGAAACAGGAGCATTATTCGCCCAATAGCGGTTCCCCCTGTAGATGACAGAGTTTCAGTAAAGTTCCGAAAAGACGATAATCGTTCACCGAGCAGCGTCTCTACTCCCACTGAATTCCGGGGGAAATAAATCTCCCCTTCGGAGCAACGCATACGTAATTACGATACTCTGTGTGGTTTCCGGTGACCGGTCATCTGTCGAAAGGAGCACTACATGTAAGCGTTTATCCGGCGCCGTCTCAGGCCGGCCCCATTCCGCGTGAATCCTCCGGAGCCCTTCGCGCATCTATACAACAAAGAAAGGCCCCCCAGGGTCACCCCTACAGGCATGGCCGGAGATACCGACCGTGCGACAAACCGCTTCCCAGGAGGTCACCAGCATGAGCGATCAGAACGAAAAACCCGATACCAAACTCCGCAGCACAGTAGACACCGAACTCGACCACTTAGTGCAGATTGACGACAGCGAACTTCCGCAATCCGTACGGGACCGTATGCGGGAAACCACCCCGCGCGGGGATGACGAATCCGCGTGCTCATAAAGTCACTTTTGTAATCTTAAGCTCGTCAAGCATGCAATATTACTCGGTTGCGGTCCGACTGAAACAACGATAAACAATAGCTGGAAGACGAGTTACACCGACACGGTCGCGTGACGTAATACCATTGTGCTTTCAAACGAGGAATATAGGTGAAGGACATTTTTATAAGAGCAGGTTTCCCTAACTACTATGAAAGAATGTTTAAATGCGCCGCAAGTGGCTTTTTCTCCTTGAGAAAAGGCACTTGCGGCTATTTTGAAAGTTCTTGGAGAGGGGTTTGGGGAGAAACTTCTTTCAAGAAGGTTCTCTCCAATATTACTTTTTTTATTGCGCATTCGTATAAGACCGGCTCTTCAGACCTTTCCTATCGGCGCCGTTACTCACAATTAAAAAATAGTTCATCGGGCGGGACACGCCTCTCCGCCCGTCGAACACCTATGTCCTCGCGGTCCCGTGATCAGCTGATCTCACCACGCGCCATATGCGACCAAGAGCCACGGCATTGGTATGAACGGCCAGGTAAACCAAAGCGACGCCGGGAAGTCCGGCATACAATAAGCTGAACACCCCCGAGAGCGCCGCGACGACAGTGCGGGTTCCCTTGGAAGCCAATGTGGGCTTTTCCTCGGGTAGACCCAAAGAGGCCGCGCGAGCGCTTGTGTAGCTGATCAGTCCCGATCCGATGACCGCGGCTGCGCCCAGCGCAAACACTACGTTGTGATCCCATCCCGAGTAATCCAGCGAATACTTAATCACTCCTAAGACGAGTGCGCCGTCGCTGTATCGGTCCAGGGTCGAATCCAAAAAAGCCCCTTCAGGACTCTCTTGCTTCGTGAGCCGAGCGAACTGGCCGTCAACCCCGTCCAGGGCCTGCGACACAAGGGCAAGGACACCGCCCGTGCAGGCATACCCCAGGCCGAACAGAATTCCCGCCCCAACACCCACGACGGTTGAACACACCGTCAGCATCCCAGGTGTGAGAAATGAAATCCCCACGAGATGAGGTGTTATCCTCGCCGACACATTGATTTTCATCCACCGCAGGATAAAGCGGTCTGTAGGCTTGGTTCGCCATGTGTCACTCATGGACGCACCTCGGCCGTCCTCATTAGCCCTTTCAGGAGCCGATCTATCCCCCACTCGTTCAGCAGCCGATACGTGGAAGCCGGCACAAGCTCATCCCACGGCTCACCCCTTAGAATGCGCTCACGGACTTGGGTGGCGGTGATCCCTTTGCGTTGGAGAGGGCGCTCCCAAAGGATTTCAGTCTCAAGGTTCATGGAGTTGAACATGTCGAGCTTACGTCTGCCCCAGTCATCATATATCGTGAGGAAAAACATGGCGTCTAAAGGCACATAGTATCGCCACAATTTTGGTCTATTGATGGGAAAGGGAACCACGGAGAAGCGGGTGTGGGACATCCCCGCTTCCACCAGCGCCGCTTTCATCATGAGGTATCTCTGAAAGTAGGTCAGGGGATTCGCCGCTGCGTTGGATCGTTCCGGATTTGCAGGATCAGCCCGTGTGAGCGACGGGTCGGGATTGGTTATCCCCACGACCAAGTGCTCGCATCCGGCAGCCCCGGCTAGAATGTATTTGAGATGGTCATTATGGAGTATTTGAAACCTACCGTGGATTACGCCCACATCGCGCATGAAAGACTCCTCGCTTCACTTAAAAATGGTGTATCGGCCGCGAAGTCGTTGCCACCGGGCTTGAGACGGCCGGCGCTCCCTTCGGCCCGTAGATCATAGCAGAGTAGACGCAGCGCGTGAACGTGCAAAGGCGGTATCGTTCCATCGAATACCCACTCTCAGCCCACGTTCATATCCAGCAAAGGGGACCAGGAAAGGCCCTGCCCCATGTGATCTTGACCCGCTGAACCATCAGAGAATCATTGACTTGCCCCCCCCGGCGATTCTATACTGGCGTCTACGCTTGGAAGGCTGAGAACCGTTTACCGACGTTGACCAATTTCCAGCGATTGTATCAGGTGAACGAGAATGCCGGCGCTCCCTTCGTCTAAACCGAGTTGTATGAATTGCTTGCCGTTCGATACGGCCTTGACGGTGATTACCGTTTGTAAATTTTATTAGAAATTAGTTTGTGTAAGATATATAGGACGACTCGAAGGTCGTCTATGCAATAGTATAGAAGAACGCCGTATGCTTCAGCGCGAACGGCTGTTCATCGATTGTATTCGACTCATTCTCAACCAATGTTGCGAACAACCACAGCGGGAGGTTGCCAAATTGACCGGCTGTACCCAATTGGGCGCCGTCTATCGTGGCGCAGGCGAATGCGAGTTCTGCGTGTGGGCGCCTTTGCTCGACCACGTTCAAGTGCACATTTTAACTCCGGAGGATCACTACGTTCCGCTTAGGAAGAATGCCGCAGGGTATCACACGGCGGTCACAAAATGTGAGCCGGGGTCCCTTTACAAGTACCAATTGCCGGACGAAAACGAATGGCCCGATCCCGCGTCACGCAGCCAACCCCAAGGTGTGCACGGGCCGTCGGAAGTGATTGACCTTCAAACCCCGGAGCAGCCCATAACGTGGCCGGGAATTGCCTTGAAGGATTACATCATCTATGAACTCCATGTGGGGACCTTCTCGGCATCAGGTGATTTCGACGGAATCATTCCTCAGATAACTCACCTCAAGGAACTCGGCGTCACGGCCGTGGAACTCATGCCCATAGCGGCTTTCCCCGGCCGACGCAACTGGGGATACGACGGTGTTTATCCCTATGCCGTGCAGGAGTCCTACGGAGGTCCCGAAGGCCTTAAGCGCCTCGTGGACGCCCTCCACGAGAACGGCTTAGCCGTAATCCTTGACGTGGTGTACAACCATTTTGGACCTGAGGGTAATTATCTGTCGAATTTCGGGCCATACTTTACCGACCGCTATTGCACCCCTTGGGGAATGGCCCTGAACTTTGACGGACCGTACAGCGATCATGTGCGGCGCTTTTTCATCGAGAATGGGCTCTACTGGGTAACCAATTTCGGGATCGACGCCCTAAGATTGGACGCCGTGCACGGGATCACCGATTTCTCCGCCTTCCATTTGCTCGAGGAAATGACCGCGGCCATTCACGAGCGAGCGCAAACCCTGCGCAGACGCATTCACGTCATAGCGGAAAGTGATCTGAACGACGCGAGACTCGTCCGTTCCCGTGAGCTTGGCGGCTACGGCCTCGACGCCCAGTGGAACGACGATTTCCATCATGCTGTCCATGCGCTCCTGACGGGCGAATCTACGGGCTACTACTCCGATTTCGGGAAGATCAATCATCTGGCGCGAGGGTATTCCAACGGATACGTTTATGCGGATGATTACTCGGTTTTTCGCCGGAGACGTCACGGCAATTCATCTAAAGCCGTGCCCGCTGAACGTTTTGTGGTGTTTTCCCAAAATCATGATCAAATCGGCAATAGAATGCTCGGAGAACGCCTATCGGAACTCGCGGACACTGAAGCCGTAAAAGCCGGCGCCGCAGTAGTCCTCCTTTCCCCAAATATTCCACTCCTCTTCATGGGGGAGGAATACGCTGAAACCGCACGATTCCCCTATTTTGTGGATCATTCGGACGAGGCGCTGCTTGCCGCGGTGCAAGAAGGCCGTAAGCTGGAATTCAGCGGCTTTGAATGGGAAGTCGAACCACCGATCCCACACAGCGAAGACATCTTTCAATCCGCCAAGCTCAATCTCGATCTTGCCCGAGAAGGCGTTCACAAAAGCATTTTCGATTTCTACAAAGAGTTGATCCATCTACGCAAGACGCTCCTCGCTCTTCAGTTTCCCAGCAAGGACCGCATGGAAGTAATTGGGTACGAACCCCAAAAGATCATGCTGGTAAGGCGATGGTATCAAAGCGCCGAGGTGGTGATGGTGTTCCACTTCGGAAAGAATAACAGGGTCCTGAATTTCCCATTTCCCCAAGGTGATTGGACTGCACTCATGGATTCCGCTGACGAAAAGTGGAGCGGTCCGGGGTCGAAAGCGCCCGAGGCGATCGGCTCCGACAATGAGGTCACATTGGAATTGAGCCCATTCCAGTTGTTACTCTATGAGCGAAAGGATACAGAACGCAGTGAGCGATAAATTCGTTTGCATTCACGGCCATTTTTATCAGCCTCCCAGGGAAAACCCATGGCTCGAGGCTATTGAGGTCCAAGACTCCGCATACCCGTACCATGATTGGAACGAGCGCATCGGCTCCGAGTGTTATGGCCCCAACGGCGCGGCCCGCATATTGGGCGGCGACGGCCATATCGACAAAATAATTAATAATTACGCAAAGATCAGCTTCAACTTCGGCCCCACGGTCCTCCAATGGATGGAAAAGTCGCAGCCGCAAAAATACTCCCGTATCATCGACGCGGACAAACTGAGCATGGAGCAATTGGAAGGACACGGCTCCGCCATCGCCCAAGTCTACAATCATATAATTATGCCGTTGGCCAACACCAGGGACAAGAATACGCAAATCATCTGGGGAAAGAAAGATTTCGAGTTCAGATTCGGTCGAGCCCCCGAAGGTATGTGGCTCGCCGAGACCGCCGTAGATTACGAAACCCTCGACCTGTTGGCTGACCATGGGATTAAGTACACCATCTTGGCCCCCCGACAGGGACATCAGGTGCGCCCCATCGGGCAGGAGCATTGGGACGATGTTAGCGACGGTCGCATTGATCCGCAACGGGCGTATAAGGCGTACTTACCTTCGGGTAAGGACATGAATCTCTTCTTCTATGACGGTCCCATATCTCAGGCTATAGCCTTTGAAAGGTTGTTGGTGAACGGCGAATACCTGGCCGGCCGCCTCCTCGGCGCCTTTGGCGAGAGCGACGAATGTTGCCGGCTTGTGCACATCGCCACGGACGGCGAATCATACGGCCACCATCACAAACATGGTGAAATGGCGCTGGCCTACGCCTTGGATCACATCGAATCAAACAACCTCGCAAACATCGTGAATTACGGCTATTTTTTGGAAAAATTTCCTCCCGCCTATGAGGCTGATATTTATGAAAACAGCTCATGGAGCTGCGTTCACGGTGTGGAACGTTGGCGATCCGATTGCGGCTGTAACTCCGGTGGACATGCTTGGAATCAGGCATGGAGAGCGCCCTTAAGAGCGGCCTTGGATCATCTGCGCGACAGCTTGGCCGGTCCATTCGAGGAGGCCGCCTCAAAGTTCCTGAAAGACCCCTGGGCCGCCCGAGACGATTACATCGAGGTCATACTCGACAGAAACCCCGAAAGCATTGACCGTTACATAGCAAAACATGCCGTCAGGGAACTCAGCGAGGCGGAAAAGATCGACGTGTTGCGACTCATGGAAATGCAACGTCATTGTTTGCTTATGTACACGAGCTGCGGCTGGTTCTTTGACGAAATTTCCGGTATGGAGACGGTTCAAGTCATCGAGTACGCGGGTAGGGCCGTACAATTGGCCCACGACATCTTCAAGCAAGATTTCGAGTCGAGCTTCCTCGAAAAACTGGAACAAGCCAAAAGCAATCTTCACGATTTCCACGACGGCAGGTGGATCTATGAACATTGGGTGCGACCTCACATTTTGAGTCTGGCCGATGTGGGCGCCCATTATGCTATAAGCTCACTTTTTGAAGACTACGGCGAACAAGCGGCTTTCAGCGCCTTCACCGCGGTGCAGGAGTCATACGAGGGCATTCAAGCGGGCCGCATGAAATTCGCCTGCGGACAAGTAACCGTCCGCTCCGAGATAACCCAAGAGAGCGAAAAAATGTCATTTGGGGCGCTCCATTTGGGTGATCACACCATCAGGTGCGGGGTAGGGCCATATCTAACCCAGGAGCAATTCGAAGAGCTCAAAAATAAACTCTTTGATCCGTTCAAAATGGCTGATATGGCCGCCACCTTGCTCGCTGTAGATGACACCTTTAAAAAAGATGCCTATTCTCTGACATCCTTGTTCTCGGATGAACGACGGAAGGTCCTCAAACTTATCCAAGAGCCCATGCTGGAACAAGCGGAAGCGCTCAATGCCCAGCTCTATGAGAACCACGCGGCATTGGTCCTTTTTCTCCGCAACTCTAACTTACCGGTGCCTGCGCCGCTTGATTCCGCCGCCGAGTTCGTGCTGAACGAGCGACTTAAACGAGCGTTCAATGCCGACAACATCGAGGCCCACGTTATTGAACCGCTCCTGGAAGAGGCGCGTCTCACAGGCGTCAACATGGATACGGACGCTCTGGAATACGCCATTCGGCTCAACCTGGAGAACAAAGGCTTCGCGCTTAAGGAAAATCCGAACCAGCGCGAGCTGATGGAAGAAATCATAGGCATATTGGAACTCATCAACAGACTGCCCTTTACCGTAAACACCTGGAGGCTCCAGAACATCGCCTACGAAATACTTCAGGACACATACCCTGATGCGGTGGAGTCCGCTGCCCGAGACGACGTCGCTGCCGTGGAATGGGTCAAGCTCTTCAGGAAGCTGGCGGACCTACTCTGGGTCAGGCTACCCGAATGGAACCACGAGGGCGAAGCAAGCTAACACCGGAATAAATCTATACTGAATAATGGGGAGACCTCCTGAATAGAGGTCCTCTCCAATATTCTCCGCATCTTATACCAATGCGCTTTCAAAAAAGTCAGATAGGCGGAGCTTTTTTGCAAAGTTCGCCTGAAAGTCTCGCGTTTGGGATGCGACGCACAGCGACCACATGGAAGGATTTTTGGTATGGGAGTTGAAAAACCCCCTGTATCTCCCTGACAAGGAGGGTTGGGTGTTTAATCTTTCGGCAACTCCTTCTATTGGATACTTTCATACTTCGTTGTGACGAAATGTCATCGTCGTTCTCCCCGATAATACTTTTTGCTCATGTAACGGCATGACGGCGCGCGCGTACGCGCTCGTACTCGTACCGCTGTCGTCACAGTGCTCCAATTTACATACGTTGACCCGTATTAGGACCGAATATAGTACTTTTTGGAGCGCAACTTACAGGTAGGTCAACTCGATCCTGGCAAGCTATATATCAGTTTAAAGGGCTTTTTACGTTATTGCTTGATGTATGCTTTGATCTGTTCCATATTAGTACTTATACGGTCACGAATCTTATCCAAACAAAGCTTTTTCGCAAAAACATGTAATCAGGGGCCTATTCAACCGCTCTCGTTCTCACTTGGAGAGCGACCTTTAGGAGAGGAGTCTTCGATGAAATCGTTCTACTCAGTTGCGCTCAAAAAACATACGGGGGAATGCCTGTTCTTGGACGGGAGCTCCGACCATAAACGCCCCCATACAAACTATGTTCGTCTCCCAGGGTTCTCGAAGCCACCGTCGATCCTAAGGACCCAAGAAGTGTCACAAAAACGCCACACCACCTGTTGTAGGCGAAAGCTGTTTCAGGGAAGTTCAGCTAACGGAATCCATTGCCCACGTTGCAGAATCTCGCTGGAATGCGCTCCGTACCCCATCGCCATGGACGCCGATCCGTGGCACGGAGCCCGAACAACGATGTTCGTACCCGACGCCGATAGGTTCGGGGTAACCCATCCCCAGGAAAGGGACAACTATTTGTAATTACGCCTGGTGAAAGCCCGGTGAACGATTACGGTTCGGGAGCCGCCTTTATTGCACAAAGGTTCTCCCCGATACTGCTTCCTGTGTCGGAATTCATTAACGTATACGAGCATCCACTTACGCAAAAAAACAATGTAAACTCCCGCATTGAGTGTTACATTGAGCGCCGTAGAGGTAGGGAATCGCCTTGTCGCACCGACGACGGGCTGATGGTGATAGTTTCGCGTCTTGAACAGGTAAGATTTGTAACACTTTGTTTTGCCGGAATGTTTCCAGTCTTCTTAGAGAATTACGAATATCGCCGTAGCTGTATATTCTCTCTAAGAACAAGTTGTTACAGTAAAGAGTGAAAGCGCTTGGAGAGGGGTTGTGAAATCCATCCTTTCTCTCGAGAAGGTTCTTCGCACTAGTATGCTCCGATTGCGAATCCGTAATGCGCAGAGGTATCCATGAAGCGTTTCTTGGAAAAAAGGCTCCACGTTTACGAGCATGAGACTACTCAGTTTGTGTGGCTTGCCGTAATCTTCTTCGCCGTGTTCTTTGTGACGGCGATCTTTCGCAACTATGTGGATACCGCCTTCCTGAAGCGTTTCGGACCGCAGTATATCCCGTGGATGCTGGTGATAAGCGCGCTGCTGACCATGGTGGTTCTTTCATTCACCGGCAAGCTGGCCAGACGTTTTTCCGACACGTTTCTGATGATTCTTGTCTTTGGGGGGTACGCCGCCGCCGCGGTCCTCTGCTGGTTCATGGTGAAGGCCGACCTATCCATTGTGTATCCCACGCTCTATCAGCTTATGGGATTACTCGACGCTATTCAGCTCGTGTATCTCTGGAACATCGCCGGCGATCTGTTCGATGCTCGGCAGGGCAGGCGGGTCTTCCCGTTGGTTACCGCCGCCCAGGTCCTCGGAACCACCTTCGGGAGCTTTCTTACGCGACCCATTACGTACAAAATAGGAGAGGACGCGGCGCTTCTTGTGTTCGCCCTGGTTTTCATGCTTACGGCCGTGTTCATGATCATTACCGCTCGGCGCGTGGTCGGAGAAACCCGCCCCAAGCACGTTGGACCCATTAAGAAAGAGGAGACCAAGGGACCGAAAGAAATTCTCGGGATTATGAAGCAATATCCTATAATTCGCTTCCTGATCGTCTGCGGTCTCATCCCGAACATCCTCTTGCCGATCTTTTCGTACCAATTCAGCGTGATCGCCACGGCAAGCTTCTCATCGGAACAGGACCTGATTTCGTTCTTCAGTGTATTTCGCGGCGCCACAACGTCCGTGACGTTCGTGGTGTTGTTGTTCGCAGGGCGGCTCTACTCATCAATGGGATTGCCCAACGCCTCTCTTGTGCAGCCCATCAATTTCGCCGTGCTCTTTACGGGGCTCACGACCTTTTTCAATATCTACGTCGCAGCGTACGGCCAGTTTTCGCTCATCCTCATCCAGCGGGCCATTGCCGGCCCGGTCAACAAAATCCTGTTCAACGTTATCCCCAAATCGCTGGTCTCATGGAGTCGCTCATTTATTCGCGGCTCGGTGTTGAAGATAGGCATGTTGGCGGGGTCGCTCATCATGATCGTGCTCAAGCCCGTCATGAAACCACACGATTTTGCCTACATCGCGGTGATTCTCGCGCTCTACTGGATCTTTGAGACCCTTATTTTTCGCAAGGAATACACACGCATTCTCAGGCAAGTGATCGTGGGCAATACCTTGGATTACGACCGCATCGAGGCCGGAGCCGCTTTCGAGGTCGGTGTAGCCCCTATGGGATTACAATCCCCCACGACGGAAAGACCCCTCATTGAAACAGATGACAATGGCCGAAAAACGCCATCCTTAGATCAGGCTACGGCCCTCAAGCTCCTTGACGACGAGCATGATCAGGTTCGCACTGAGGCGGCCCTGGCCTTTGTGCACAGGCCGGACATGAGGGCCGCCGACAAGCTCATCGGGTGTTTGGAAGCGTCCGATGAACGCCTTCGTACAGCGGCGCTTGAAGCGCTGATTACGTATCCTTCCGAGATCCTGCCGATTTTGGAGGCGTCGTTTCTCAAGACGAGCGCACGGGGAAAGCAGGCGATACTCGAAGTCTTCAGATTATCCCCGAACATCAGCGACTTCGAGATGGCCCATCTGTTCAACTCCCTCATTGAAGAGGCGTACGGCAATCTCATTACCATTCGGAGACTACAGGAGCTGGAACAACATCCCGGTATTCTCATGCTCAAAGAGTATCTGAGCGCTCGAAACGAGGAAATCCTTGGGCTTTTCTTTTACGCCCTTTGGGTGTATCACGCGGACATGCGGCTTATGTATCAGGCTCTGAAATCCGAAAACGCCTCCGTGGCTATCGAGATGGTGGAAACATCCATCAGAGGCCGGAATCTACCGTTTCTCGTGCCGCTTATCGACGACATGCCGCTCCATGAAAAGATCGAGAAGGGACATAAGATGTTCAATCTCGTGAGACGCGATCAACCCGAGCGACTACTCGCCCTGTTGGCCCAGGCGCCGGATGCTCTCACGAGGCTGCTGGCGGTCTATGCCGCAGCGGACCTCCTGCCGAACGAGGCCCTGATTCCCATTATTGAATCACGGCTCCACGATGAGGATCCTTTCGTACGCCAAACAGCCGTATACGCTTCAGCCATAGCTTCCGGCAAGGAGACGCACATGCCCGAAATCATCGACATTATCAACAAACTGAAACTATTTGCCATATTTGAAGGTCTGGGCACGCGGGAAATCCACGCCGTGGCTTCCATTGCGCAACCCACAACCATGAAGAAGGGAGACATAGTCCTTCGGGCGGGTGAGGAGAATCCATCAATATACTTGGTGATTATCGGACAGGTGATTACCTATCAGGGTTACGGGACCCCCGAACAAAAGGAACTCAGGGTGGTGAATTCGAACGATCACCTGAATTTTGTGCCCATGTTTACCCATTTGCCGCCCATAAACACCTCGGTTGTGACCCAAGACGCGGAGATTTTCGTAGTGTGTCAGAGTCAGTTTCATGAAATCATGCGAATCTATCCGCAAATCGGACTGAATCTTCTCAAACAGTCCGCCCTGATGTTTCGGAAGATGGGTATTTCAGCGTAGCTCACACCGCTGTGCTTTCACAAAAGTAAGATCGGCGGAGCTTTTGTTGCAAAGCAGGTTTTTCACAACACTTTCTAAGAAATGGTGATAATCGCCGAAAGAGGCATTTTCTCCTTGAGAAAAGCCGCTTTCGGCAATTGTGAACGTTCTTGGAGAGGGGTTTGAGGGAGAATCCTTCTTTCAAGAAGGCTCTCCTCAATATTACTTTTATGACATCTCATCAGTATAAGTGTCCGTGTATGACTCGGAACCGTTCATTACGCACGGGTCAACCGCTCCGAACCCCGACGCTATGGTTCGACGCGGAGGCTCTGCTCAAGAGAGCGCGAAGGCCCTTGGCCGCGTCTTCGGGGGTGGCGTAAGCAGGGATGCCCGCAGCATGGAGTTTTTCCATCTCTTGGGCCGCCGACGCCTGCGAAGCGACCACACACGCCACCATCGTCTGAGGAAACCGTGAGTGAAGGTCGATCAGGAGATCCGTATGGGTAGTCCAGGTCTTATGTTTGCATGAAATGGCCAAGAGAGCGTCCACTGTGGGATCTTCCAAGATGACCCGCGCTATCGTGTGGAAGGCTTCCGCATGGAACGCCCCGGCCGCTCCGTCAACGGGGTTCTTCACTACGACGGGCACACCGGGACCGAGGATGTTCGCTATCTTGTCGAGGGTTTCGCGACCCAGCTCCGGGAGTTCGCACCCGGGTTCTTCCAGGATGCAATCCAAGGCCACGATGCTCGGTCCTGCGGTATGGGTGAAAATGGCCACTCGTTTGCCTCGGGGGACTCTGCCGATGCTGAGCGCCTTGCACAGGGTCACCATTTCCGCTGCGGAGTTCACCTGGAATGCGCCGGACTGCTTGAGGGCGCCGCTCCAGAGGGCGTCGGGGCCGGCCGCTGCGCCGGTGTGTGTAACGGTGGACTTCGCCGCCTGCTCGTTCCTGCCCCCTTTGTAGACAACGATAGGCTTTTCTCGGGACACCAGGCGAATCCGTTCCATGAGGGCTCGAGCATGAGGGCTGCCCTCCAGGAACATGCCTATAACCTTGGTTCCGGCATCCAATCCCAGGTACTCCACCCAATCGTGGAACTCCATGTTAACGCGGTTGCCTACACCGATCCACTTGGCAATCCCCAGTCGCTCATCATCGGCTGTATCCGCGGCGGTGATACCGATGCCGCCGCTCTGATTGAGGAAGGACACATTGCCCGGATACAGCGTCCGCGGGTAAAACGTCACATTGAGCTTGGCGGGTGAATGAAAAAAGCCCAAGGTGTTCGGGCCTACAATGGGCATATCGCCGGCAGCTTCCCGGAGAGCCGTTTGCAGAGCGGCTCCGTCGGCGCCTATTTCAGCGTATCCGCCCGCTACAACCGTTGCGCCGGACACACCCATTGCGCTGAGCCGCCGAACCGCATCCACACTTGCTCGTTGATTAAGGGCCACCACGGCGAGATCGGGGACTTCGGGTAGGTTTGCGATATCATCATAGATACGGAGTCCCAAGACCTCTTTGTGACGTGGATGAACGGGATATACCGCGCCCTGGTACCCTCCCGAGACAATACTGTCCACAATGGCGTGGGAAACCTTATCCGGAGTGACCCCTACACCGATAACGGCAACGGATCGCGGGCTAAACATGCGATCCAGACGCTCTTTCTTACTGGTTTTCATGAATTCACCTGTTCCGGTAGTCGGCGGCCTCAAGCGCCCTTATACCACAGAGTACATCATGCAATCGAAAAGCGAAACGCCCTCAACAAGTGAATTCGTAACCGTTCACCTCATCTTCGACAGTGCTCACTTTTGGGGCTCCCGTAAGTATCCGGAATTACGCGCATGGCTTTTTTGGCATATCGGTAACTTGCTGTAATAACAAGATGTGACTTTTTATTGAGTTGAAAATGTAGTGCCAAACTATGT
>JBBRBO010000013.1:0-52168 GCA_038205805.1 Desulfomonilales bacterium | reverse complement strand
CTTCTGATCCTCACCCTTACGTTAACATAGGGGTGAGCGCTCGGGACTTTAATCCAGGGCGTTGATCTTTTCTTTCAGCTCTTTACCCGTTTTGAAGAACGGCAATTTTTTCTCGCGCACCGCAATTTCCGAACCGGTCTTGGGGTTTCGCCCGGTGTAGCCTTCGTACGTTTTCACCATAAATGAGCCGAAACCTCGGATTTCGATTCTGTCGCCATTGTTGAGGGCCGCCGACATGGTCTCGAACACCAGGTTTACGATTTCTTCCGATTTCCTCAGTGGGAGGTCGGTTTCTTTGGCAAGTGTTTCTATTAGGTCGGATTTATTCATACTTATTCTCCGGTGTTCTTCCATAGGTCCTCACGGCGCCGACCATTGAGGCCACGACTAACTGAGCGGCGACTACGTAGTTGAATTGGGCGCTCCATCTCCGGCCGAGACAGGGAGGACGCCTCTATATATGTATTCCACCCACAGTGGTTTTTACACGGCGTAAGCCTTCGTATGCTATTTTCACGAGCGCCTAATGTCAAGGAAAATCGCATTGATGCATCTATCATTCAGTGGATTGGGCTGCGGCGGGGGACTGTTCTTTTGCCGGAGCCGACCTGATATGGTTCCTCCTCGTAAGGACTGAAGATGTGACCCGCTCCTGAAGCTCGCTTTTAGTGGCGTCGCCGTTCATTCATGTCAGAAACCCTATGCGTGCGCAGTGATTCGCCCACGGTGGTAAGCGCTGCTGCGCGCAGGCGCGTTATTCCAATACGTAATCAAAGAAGTAACCTTGCGGAGAACGTTCTTGAAAGAAAGGATGGGTCCTAAACCCCTCTTCAAGAACGACCATGACTTATCGTCACAACGAAGCATGAAAGTATCCAAAGATAGGGGCAGATTTAGGGTTAACCCCTGTATCTTCCTTATCAGGGGGATGTACGGATACTGCTCGAAACCCTGTAACTCGGAGCCGACGCTTCCCCCCCGACAAAGGGGGTTCGGGGGTTTTCAACTCCCATACCGAAAATCCTTCCATGTGAAGGTTGTGCGTCAGCCCGGACGCGAGACTTTCATGCGAACTATTGCAACAGAAGCTGCACCCATCTTATTTTTTTGAAAGCACATCGGTGTTATAGCAGCCGGGAGATCCACGCAGGGAAACCATATCTTGACAGGAATATTTCATCCGTGGTATATTAACGTTAACGTAAAGGTTATAGCAGTGACTCAGCCCAAAGACAATTTCTATTCGATTTCCGAACTGGCCGCGGAATTCGAAATCAGCCCGCGCTCAATCCGTTTTTATGAAGAAAAGGGCCTCCTCTCGCCTACACGCACCGACGGCAATTATCGTGTCTACGACAAGCGAGATAGAGCCCGCCTGAAGCTCATTCTCCGCGGAAAACGATTCGGCTGGTCCCTTGAAGAGATCGCCGAGATGATCGGCATGACCAACGTCAACATGGATGAAGCTCGTCAAATCGAGGTCTCTCTTGCTTATGGAGACAGGAAGCTCGCCGAAATACGTGACCGCATAATTGACCTCAAGCTGATGGAACAGGATCTGCTCAGCTTGCGCGAAAAACTCGTCCACCGACTTGCCGACTTGAAAGGATGGAGGAAACCATGAACCTGAATCGTCTAGTAGACATGAATGCGACAAAATTCCCCGAACGGGAAGCCCTGCGTTATGAAGGGCGATCCACAACCTTCAGCGAAATCAAAAAAGGGGCTGAGCGTGTAGCGGGCCTCCTGCAATCCCGCGGAATAGAAAAGGGCGACAAAGTTGCGATCATGAGCCGCAATAATCCCTCATTCGTCCTGACATTTTACGGCGCCCTCAAGGCGGGCGGTGTGGCTGTGCCGATAAATCACAAGCTTACCGCCGCGGAAGTCACCTACATCCTGGAGCACAGCGGGGCGAAGGTTCTGTTTTTCGACAGCGGCTTAGCGGACGTAGCGAAGAAAATCGTCCTTTCGGTGGATAAGATCGCTATAGAAGGCGCGGTCGAGAGACTCCCCGATCTGGACGGCCTTTTACGGCAAGCGCACCCGTTCCGACCTGTCCCCGTGGATGACGACGACCCTGCCGAGTTGCTCTATACGAGCGGCACCACCGGCAAACCGAAGGGATGCGTACATACTCACAAGAGCGTCGTTGCAGCCGGGATAACCGGCGCCTTAGTCCTGAAACTGGACCAACGGGATCGCATGCTCATGGCTATGCCCATCTGGCATTCCTCTCCCCTGAACAACTGGTTCATGGGCACGCAGTATGTCGGCGGCACAACCGTTCTCGTGCGCGAATACCACCCGCTCACGTTTCTCGAGACAATTCGAGACGAAAAGTGCACGGCCTACTTCGGCGCTCCCATTTCGTATATCCTTCCCTTGCGGATGATCCCCACGTTTGACGACTTTGACCTGAGTTCCATGCGTTGCTGGGTCTATGGCGGCGGTCCTATGGCGGCGGACACGGCTCGTATGGTCATGGCCAAATACAAGGCCGACACCTTTTACCAAGTCTACGGCATGACCGAAGCCGGTCCCACCGGAACAACCCTCATGCCCTACGAACAGGTCAGCAAGGCCGGGTCTATAGGCGCCACGGCCCTCCCCGGCACTGAGCTTCGATTGATGAAGCTTGACGGAGGCGAGGCCCGCCCTGGTGAAGTCGGTGAGATTTGGCTCCGCTCGGACAGCATGATGCAAGGGTATTTCAAGGACGAGCCGGCCACTCGTGCGGTCTTTGACGAGGACTGGTACAGAACCGGCGACATGGCGCGAATAGATGACGACAGCTACCTCTTCATCGTGGATCGCATGAAGGACATGATCGTCACCGGCGGTGAAAATGTATACTCAAAAGAAGTGGAAGACGCCGTCGCAGCACACCCCGGCGTCATGGAAACCGCTGTGGTGGGAATCCCCAATCCCGAATGGGGCGAGACCGTAGCGGCGTACATCGTGCTCGATAAAGACGCGGAAGTGACGGAGGCCGATCTCAAGGCGTTCCTTGCCGACAGGCTTGCGAAATACAAAATCCCGCGCTCATACACATTTGTCGAGTCGTTGCCTCACACCCCGAGCGGCAAAGTAATGAAATACCAGCTCCGTGAAGAGAGCGCATAGCAGCGATTGGCTTCAAAGAAGTTAAAGAAACAACCTGCTTTGCTAAGGCTTTTACTAAACTTCATTTTGAAGTGAGCAGTCTCGCGTCCGGTGAACCGCAAAGAAAGAAGGAAGATAATGTTCGCTTTTGTTTTAACCGACCAACAGCTCAAGCTCCGGGACGAGGCCAGGGAATTGGTAAAGTGGGTACCCAAGCGCCTCATTCTCGATATGGATGAAGACAAAGTCACTTTCCCCAAGGAATTTCTTCAGGAGGCCGGCCGACGCAACCTCATGGGTGCCCGGTACCCAAAAAAGTGGGGCGGCCGCGACATGGATTGGGTCACCACCTGCATGGTTATGGAAGAGGTCGGCACACTGGGCTACATGTTCGCTTGCGTCTTCGGGGTAGGCGCCGAACTCGTGTGCGACGCCATTATCCTTCACGGGACGGATGAGCAGAAAGAGCGGTACGTAAAGCCGCTCCTCAAGGGCGACGTCTTTGCCGCGGAATGCCTGACCGAGCCCAGGGGCGGCTCGGACTTCTTCGGCACGACCACCACGGCGGAGGACAAGGGCGATTATTTCCTCGTGAACGGTCAGAAGAGATTCATCGTTGGAGCGGACGGCGCCGACTTCTTCTTGGTCTACGCCCGAACCGATCCCGACGCGGCGCCCCACAAGGCGCTCACGTGCTTTGTCGTGGATCGCGGACTCGGGGTGGAAACAAAGTATCTTTACGGCCTGATGGGATGTCGAGGGGGCGGAGCGGGACGCGTGGTCTTCCGCGATGTGAAAGTGCCCAAGGCAAACATCATAGGTGAGTTGAACGGCGCGTACTCTGTGTTCAACACAATGATGATCCCCGAACGACTGGGCACGGCGGCAATGACCATCGGCGCCGCACGGCCGGCCTTGGATGTCGCGACGTCGTATACATCGAAGCGCAAGGCGTTTGGTCACGTTATCAACGAATTCCAAGGGGTGAGCTTTCAGGTGGCCCAAGCCGCCATGCTCCTGGACGCCGCAAAATCCATGGTCTACGTGACGGCTCGAGCCGTAGATGCGCAATCGCCTCCCAACGTTGTAAGACGCCTGGTTTCGCAAACCAAGAAGTTCGTGACGGAATCGTGCCAAACCGTGGCGCATAACGCCATGCAAGTCATGGGCGGCATAGGATATACGAACATCTATCCTATCGAACGCATCAGCCGGGATCTGCGACTGGCCTCCATCTGGACCGGCACAAACGAAGTTATGTCGATGATAATCGCAGCAGAGTGGTACAAAGAGCACGCAAAGGCGAAAACGGCGAAAACAGGGCGAGACCATGAGGCTGATTCAGCCGCAGCCGATGCGGTAGAGGAAAAAATCTTCGAGTAGGAGCCAACCGAAACGGCTGCTACCGGTTTGCAGGTAACTAGGGCTCAGCGAGTGGACGTTGTTGACGGAAGGGATTCTCCCGAACCGATTTATACCATTTTGCTCAGTCTGAGGTAACTCTCCAATATGAGAAAGTTCTATTTGACTTCAGGAGCTTGGGGCTGTTTTCCAGTTTCTTGAGTGATCGGCAGAGCGCCTTGTAATTCCCGGATACATGTTTCTAAAATCGATTCATCATCTGCGTATCCGAACGGGGAAGGATACGAGACGTCATCTTCCCCCAGGACGGACACACCGCCGTGTATACACGGATTGTACGATTTGTGGAGTGACCTTCGGGTGCATCCCTTTGGGAACCGAAGAAGACCTCCCGACGCTTGTTCTAGTTCCGGGGATCATCCGAGGGGTGAGGAGAGCTATATCGTGGGCATTACACGTTGCGAAGATTTCTGACTCTGACCTTATTGCTCTGATACGCTTCAAGATGTGTGTCCGTGGTGTATATATCCGTACAGTCATTGGACACCAGACTGGCGAGAATCAGAGAGTCCATCGCGGGGATTCCCAAGCCGTGAGAAAACCGAGCCGCTAGACTGAGCATATCTGGTTCCAGCCATACTACAAGAGTAACTGAATCAATGGCATCCAGGATCGCTTCCGAATCCCTGAGTTTTCCTTTAAGACCGAGCCGTTCAATCTCGAACAAGGTCAATGAAGAAACGACGAGTTCCACTTCGTCATTAAGGCAGGACTTCCAGAGGCTTACCGCTTCCTCATTGCCGTTCATCAACTCGATGAAGAACCCGGTATCAAGCCCGATCATCAGTCCGGCCTTCGTCATTCTCTTCCCAAGCCTCAGGTGCGACGGAGCCAGGACGAATCAGGCCAAGGAGACGGTTACCCGCTGCCTTTTTGCGCCTCTGCTTCAGATATTCTTCCACCGCCTTGGCGGTAAGAGCAGATATGGACATTCCTTCATTATTGGCGGCTTGCTTCAATTTTGGACCCAGGTTGTCGGGGATGTGGACAGTTACTCGCATAGGACACCTCGTAGGCATATATGTGTGTATGAGCATAACTTCTATTGTAATTCAAGACAAATCTTAATCGTTCGTGTTCCCCATTCGAGAATCATACCCGTTCGCTTCATTTCAGCTAACTCTCCAATCGGGGACATTATCATTGACTTCACCCGGTTCGGAGTGTTTTCCAGTTTGCTCGGTAATCGACGAAGCGCCTTTTCAAGCTGGTCAAGGGAGGTGAAAGCTTTGTGGAGAAATTATTTGCACGAATTTGATCCCGGATGCGCTCCACCGGATTCAGCTCGGGGCTGTACGGCGGAAAATATACCAGGGGAATCTTTTACGGTATCTCAAGATCGCCCGACGTATGCCAACCCGCTTGATCTACAATCAAGATACCAAAGTAATCTTTTGCATTCTCGGTTACGTGCTTCAAAGCGATTCATCACACGCGTAACAATCGCGAGCCTCTCTACTTCCATTATCACGAAGTGGTATGAGTCCCTACCTGTGTGTACTCGCTGCGGCTACGGGACCACGTAAATCTCGTCGGGAAAGAGAGTGATCTTCTCTAACCCCGCGGTTGTGACCACAAAGGAGTTCTCGATGCCCGCCAGACCTGCTCCGGGAAAGATGAATTTCGGCTCGATGGCGATAACCATTCCCTCCTCAAGCACGTGAGGCGACTTCTTGCCCATGACTGGGAGTTCGTCGAGCTCCAGTCCTATTCCGTGCCCCACAAAGGGGACCGGATCCGGGTAGCCCATAAAGCCGTCGGCCAGTCCCGCTTCGTGGGCCATTTCCAGCGCGAGGGAATACAAAGATGTCATCGGCGTGCCCACCTTGCCGTTCTCCACAATTGCCCGCTGAATCTGCAAGGCGGTTTCGTGAGCCCGCACGAACTTGTCCGGGGGATCTCCCAAGTAGTACGTTCGCGCTTGATCCACGATATACCCGTTGACTATCGCCACGTAATCTATCTGGATGGGTTCCCCTCGTTTGATGAGCGCCGGACTCGCTCCCTGAGGCAGCGACGGATTGGGTCCTCGACCGCCGGTCGGCCCCACGGAAGAACTCGGGAGGGCAAGACTCGGGCCTGCCATGATATGCCCATAAAAGACCTCGGCGTTGAAGGTGCGCACTCGAACCAGCCCCTGGTGACCGTACTTGCGGTAGTAGGCCTCGACCAGTCCGGCCAGTTCAAGCTCGCTCATGCCCTCTCGGAGAAAATGGGGCACGTGCGCAAACATGGAGTCATTGAACCGAGCCGCCGCGTGGATGTACTCCAGCTCGTATGCGGACTTGCACATGCGCAGGGTGCGGATTAAGGGGGAAACATCCTGAAAGCCCGCGCCTTCAAAGAGTCCCTTGTAAAGCCGAAAATAGTTCACAGGGAGAATATCCAGCTCCAGGCCCAAACGATTGAGAGGTCCCGAACCGCTCACGGCGGCCTTCATTTCGCGGAGGTTTTTCACCTGAACGACATTCCCCAAAGGGGTGTCTTCCCGGGCGCGCTCGAAACTCTTGCGCACGAGGAGGATGGGGTCGCCGTCGGCGGGCACGAACAACACGGCGTCCTGGCCGGTTCCTGCGAAGTAGAAGAGATCCACCTTCTGGATGATGAAAGCCGCATCGAGATCCAATTCACGAAGCCCGGATTGAAGCGCCTCGATGCGCGCTTGGATTTCTTTCAACGGAGTGGAAGGCATGAAATACCCCTTTGTGACTTTCATCTGCGTGCATCTGCGGATTAATATTGGCTCATCCGACAAGTGCGTATTTTTCAAGATCGGAAAATAGCAGTATGGGGTTGGAAGAAGAAGGGGTTTTGGTCCTAGCAGGTCATCGTTTCGGTTACGATCTTTTCTTCGACCTCTTTGTCTTGCGCCCAAACGTCCTCTGTGCCCCAACCATTTGACAACATAATGTTTTTGTTCAATCACCCATCAGGGACTGTAGCCATACAGCGTTTATCTCTAAGAAGACCGGACGGATCAAAACTCTATAGATATCTATGTCTTCGTTCGGTTGGATCTCGAATGCGCAACTACCGGAAGAGCCTAATATTCTTGTCCACAGATTACCCAGATTGACGCAGATAAGAATACGACGGTAGGTCTTTTACCTTTCCTATGATTGTTACGTCTTTACCGGCACTTGATCGTAGTCAACGATAGCCTTCCTCTTGCGGCTTGATGACCACCTTCATGGACTGATCTCCGCTGAGCACGAGCCCGAAGCCTTCCACGGTCTTCTCCAGCGGAAACCTGTGGGTAATCATGGGATCCACCTGAATCCTCCCGGACGCTATGAACTCGATGGCCTTGCGGATGTCTCTTGGGCTACCGGCGTATGACGACGTGATGGTGACTTCTTTGCGCCACAGCTCGTTGAACGGCATTTGCAATTGGAGTCCGGGGTCGCCGGGAGCAAAGAACAGGATGCTCCCACCCTTGTCCACAGCCTTGAACGCAATCTCCAGGGCGGATTGCGCGCCGGTGGCCACAATCACAAGCTCGGCTTCGCGGCCGTCGTTTACTCGCTTGAGGCGATCCACAAGATCGTCACCGGCGGCGAGGGTCTCATCAGCGCCCATTTGCCGCGCCGATTCAAGTCTGTAGTCATTCACATCCACTGCGATGATTTTGCTCGCGCCCGTAATTTTGGCGAGTTGGATGTGCATGAGTCCTGCGATGCCGCTCCCCAGGACCATAACCCTGCGGCCCGGCGCCCAGCCAACGTTGGCTTGGCCGCGATACACGCATGCAAGGGGCTCGATGAACACCGCCTGATCGTATGTCATGGCGTCAGGTAGGCGGAAGACGCCGTTGCGGACGTTTACCGCCGGCGCCCGCACATACTCGGAGAATCCCCCCGGATCAAAGGTAGTGGTCGCGAGGGTGTCACATGAGGATTCATGCCCTGAGAGGCAGTATCTGCACATGTTGCAGGGCACATGATGCGAGACGAACACGCGATCTCCGATCTTCCATTCTTCAACGTCGGCTCCGGTTTTCATGATCTCGCCGGCTATCTCGTGACCGAGCACGAGAGGCGCCTTGGGCTTTCTGTACCATTCCAGGACATCGCTGCCGCAGACCCCCGAGGCCCAAACTTTCACGAGTATTTCGTCACGCCCGAGTGAAGGAATATCCTGATTCTCCACTCGAATATCTTTATTGCTGTAGTACATGGCCACACGCATGCGATTTCTCCCCTTTCGGCGCCCATTCGGCTCAAAGCGGTAAGACTTCGGGAAAATTCTTTACAAAAAGGCCTCACCAATCCTACTTCTTTTACCCGAAACAGTACGAATCGGCCACAAACAGGCCTTCCAACGTTGCGCTCTCGCTGGTTGTATGTCGGTGATGGTCCACTTGGAGGCGGCCCGCGCCATTCCGCGTAAGCATCCCTATAAGAGCCTACCATACTTGCGGCGTTCGGCCAAAGCCCTAATCACAGGGCGCCGTGAACAGTCACGGGTGTCCCTTCTCGGCTCCTTAGCTAATGATCAAACTTCGTAATGAACCAGGTGATACACCGTGGACGCAGGGGGGACCGGGCGTTCGCTCGCAGGTTCAGGAGCCTACCGTAGATGCGGCGGATATGTGCGGGAGGAGAATAGGTTCCAACGCTGGGTCTTTTCCCCGGCGCAGCGAAGACGGCGCTTGCGTCTGCAATCTGTTGACCGAAGCCCATACAGGTAAAGAGAGAGCCCCTTGCATGAGGATCAACGGAGCATGAGCCTTGGGGGAATACTCGAACGCGTTTACGAGTTGTATGTATGGACGAACACCCTTGCCATTTTACCCCGCTAAAGACAAGACCGTCACCGGCTGAGATCTCATCCAAGAGCGTCAAGTGGTCGCCGGTTCTTCGCAGCAGGACCAAACTGTCGTGGGGGGCGGGCTTTTCAAGAGGAACCCCTCGTGTGACAAACCCCTTGGGCGTGGCCAGAGCCTGATGCTTCACGATACCCTGGCCGAAGTGGTCCCTGGGATAAATGTACCACGCATTGAGCTTTGGTTCGTTGTAGAGCATACGCACCAGGTCACGTAGACCGCCCCACCCTCTGAACACCGGGGCATGTCCAACTTCGCATTCCAGGTCCAATACGGCGAGGTTCGACCCAGGCTGAAGCGCAGGCGCGACCTCCAAGAGACTCTGCACGATGTCCCGACGCATGTCCGCAGCCGCTCGCCAATCCGTGCGCAATTCACTATGAAAAGCGACAAAACCGAACAGCAACATGCCCGCGCATACGGTTCCGACTTTCTTGACCCATGCGGCGCGCCAACCGACGCACACAAACGCCAGAATCAAAGCCACGCCAAAGCCCGCGGCAGAATATATGCGACTGGACCAGTTGAAATTAAACCAATTGGTGACGCCGTATGAGGACAATCCCCATTTGATGGCTACCGTCTCGGAAAGAGATGGATGATCAACACCGTAGCCTGCAAGCTGATAAGGCGCCGCGCCGAGCGCTATGATGAGCAACCCGAGCCCAAGGATCACAAGCCCGTTAATGAATGATTCTTCCGTGGGTGAACGGCGCACCCTCCACAGGATAACCCCGAAGGCAAGCGCAACAGCCACGGTTGCGAGCGCTATCGGGGCAATGCGCCCCTCAGTGAACGGCGCCGCCACATAGAAAGGAATCAGTCCCCAGTAGGAGGCGATAAGATTCAAGGGAGGGATGAAGTGGCTGCGCTCGACGGCCCCTCCGCCGAGGAAAACGCTCCGCACCACCGCTACCATCACTATCATGCCCACTGCGGCCGCGGCGGTGACCATGACGAATCGCCACAGGGGCTGATCCGGGTAGCGGGCGGTGTACGTGGACCACAGGAAAAACGGCAGCGTCAAAATGAGGAACGCAGGGGCCTCGTACGTGAAGAAGGCCAGGACATAGAGAACAAATCCCACAAAGAACCAGGGACTTATCCGGGAACCGGTGAGTCCCCGCCTAAAGGCCAAAACGCTCGTCCAAAAGAGGGCCAAGCTTAGGCGTGAGTTATCCGTGCACATCACATAGGTGAGGCAGGCGGTCATAGGGATGAAAAATGCAAACAGGCTGCTTAAGACCGCAAGCCCGCGTCGTTTCGGGAAGGCGTTGTACACGCACAGACCAAACACCACAGCCGCCCAAACCAGCAATAGATGCGATAGGAGAAAAAACGGAGGCCTGTTGAACCCGAGTACGTGAAAAAGGCTCATCCAGTAAACGCCCTCGATAGGGCGCAGAAAATCCTGAGCGTAGACTACGATGGAGTGCGGAAAAGGGTTCCAGTATGCGCGGCTCAGCACCCACCAATCATCACCCTCGAATCCGATGTCGCCGGTAAGATAGGTGAGGACAATGGAATATGCGACGAGTCCTAGAGTCACGACCACGAAGAGCCGCTTACCGGAAAAGAATTCGTTAGCTGTGAGCCGAAGTCGATTCATTCCACTCAATTACGCATGTTTGGGTGTAGAAAGTGTAGTTTATAATGAGGCAACTCCATGAATATTGCAATGAAGAACGGCGCCGGCGAAGGGGTAATCTCGATGAAACGTGATCGGCGCCTTTTCCTGAGCGTTGCGGTCAGGTTATATTTCGGGCTCTATTGGGAAACCTGACGGATTGATTTTGCGGCCTGCGGCCTTCCCGGCGTATCGCTTTTTCCGTTCCAACAGTAGAAAGTCAAGCGCCGGCGTCGGCGGAACTCCGTGCGGTAAAAAGCGCTTCACATCATAAGGGTTTTCATCTATCATCCCATTAAATACTTGAGTGTCCGAGTAAATTTTCCCTCGGGGATTGGTGCTTCCTATGGAAAAAAAAGTTGTGCGAGTCAAATGCAGCGGATGCGCATCCACATACAAGGTCAAAGCCCCGGTTACGGACAAGCCCGTAAGCTTCAAGTGCAAGAAGTGCGGTAAGGTTTTGAAGTTACGACTCAAGACTCCCGAAACATCTCCTCCCCCGCCGCCCCCTATGTTCGAACCTCCTGCGCCGGATCCTATGGAGTTTTCTTTTGAGACGACTCAGCTTCCGGATGTGGACACATATCAAAGTGCGCCGATCCCAAACGAACCCGCCCCGGAAATCGAGGGACACGTGTTCGAGCAAGCGCCGGCGTTCGAGCCACCGAAGAGCCCCGCCGCTAAGGATCAGCGATCCTGGCTCGTGTTAACCGGAGACACTGTTAAAGGGCCGTTTTCCGATAGAGAAATTATCGTTATGATTCAGCAGGGGGATGTGGTCGAAGATACTCAACTCAAACTCGGTGAGCGGCCCTGGATAAAAGCCCACGAGGTCGCGGCCTTTAAGAAGTATTTGTCCCCCCAGCCTACTCGCAGCTCCTTAACGCTCACGGATGAGGATGAACCCGAAGAAAATCCCAAGCGCCCATCGAGGGAAAAGGCAAAGGTGCAGGCGCCCACCAGTTTGAAGGATCTAGCGACATTCCCGTTCCAACGGGAAAACCTCCCTTCTTTCGGCATTTTCGCAGGTATAGCCGTGGCGCTTTCCATGGCGCTCCTGTTCGTCTTCCTGGTGGGATTGCCGCTCAATATCGTGGGGTGGGTAGTGCTTTATGGGTATTTAGCTGCGCTCTTGAACACGGCTCGAAAGTCGGCGGATCCGCAGGCCCCCCACTGGAATGTGGACTTAATTAAGGCTGAAGCGGGCCGAGGCGCCTCAACGCTGTTGACGTTTCTCTTCTACAGTCTTCTTCCCGTTACCATTTTGATTCTGCTCATGATTGCGGGTTTCCTGAACCAAATGCCGGAACTGGGATATATTGCCATCGCCTTGATCCCAATCTATTACGCCCTGAGCCTGTTCATACTGCCGGCAGCTTTAGTTCTGCTCAACAAAAGTGGTTTGGCCGCGGCTCTTAACCCATTGAAGGCGATCTCTTTGGTGAAGAACGGGGGCGCCGACTATAGGTCTATGGCGCTCGTTTGTGTGGGACTGGGGATGCTCGGTTTCGGAGCCGCTCTAGCTGCGGTTTTCCTGACGGATTTGGAACTGCTGGGGCCGATTATCGCAGGACTTCTCATGGGGATTGTTCTGTCGTATGCGAACTTCCTGTGGTTTTACCTCGTGGGGCGATTCACCGCGGAACATGAGACCGTGCCGGGAAAGACCCTTGCCGTAGCCAAGGCGTAAGTCGGGGATCGTTCAGGACTTGAAGTGGTCGAGTAGAAAATCAGCGGCCCCCTCAATGACAATTGGTCATTTAGAGAGTACGTTAACTGGACAACCTATTCTCTGTTCCACTGAAAGCAGCGGAAGAATATGAGTATCAGATCTTCAGAATGGAAAAACAAACTGTACTTCGGGGACAACCTTCCCATTCTTCGGGAGCATGTCGCCGATCAATCCGTTGGCCTGATCTATCTTGACCCTCCGTTTAATTCCAACGCCACCTATAACGTGCTGTTCGGGGAAAAAAACGGCTCACAATCTCAGGCCCAGATTACCGCATTCGAGGACACATGGCATTGGGGGAAAGACTCGGAAGAGACATACTACGAGATAGTCACCAAAGGGCCAAGAAAGCTTGCAGATCTGATTCAGACGCTTAGGAGCTTTCTCGGTCAAAACGATATGATGGCGTATCTTGTCATGATGGCGGCTCGCTTTGCGGAACTTTTTAGAGTTCTCAAACCTACGGGAAGTATTTATCTTCATTGTGATCCGACTGCAAGCCACTATCTGAAACTGGTAATGGACGCAGTCTTTGGTGTACAACAGTATTGTAATGAGATTGTATGGCAACGTTCCAGTGCGCACAATTTCTCTACAAAAGGGTTTGTGCGAACCAATGATATTATCTTGTATTACACTAAATCTAAGGACTTCTGCTTTAACCAGATATACAATGAGTATGGGCCTGAACAGGTGAGCCGTTTTAAACCCGACGAGAACGGTCGCTTATTTAAAGCGGAGAACATGACGTTCTCAACATCAAACAAATCACGTCAATTTGAATGGAGGGGGACCAAACCTCCCCCAAACCGTTCATGGGGAGCTTCAAGAGAACAGTTAGATGCTTGGTGGTCTGAAGGTAGAATATTAACTAAGAAAAATGGCGCTCCGAGACTTGACGGCTTAAAAATCTATTTAGATGAGACAAAAGGAAAACCTCTCACTACTAACTGGACGGACATTCCACGTATAGGAAATACCGCCGCCGAACGTCTAGGATACCCCACACAGAAACCTGAAGCTCTCCTAGAGCGAATTATAAAGGCATCCAGCAACGAAGGCGATGTCGTCCTTGATCCCTTCTGTGGTTGCGGAACCGCCGTCAATGTGGCGGAACGTCTGCATAGACGATGGATCGGCATAGACATCACTCACCTTGCGATCGCTCTTATTAAGAACCGACTACATGATACGTTCGGGCCTGAGCTTACGCCATACGAAGTAATCGGAGCGCCTAAAGATCCGGCCGGCGCAAAGGCCCTTGCTCTTCATGACCGCTATCAATTCGAGTGGTGGGCATTGAGCTTGGTGGACGCTCGGCCGGCCCACGACAAGAAAAAAGGCGCTGACAGCGGTATTAACGGCTATATCAATTTTTTTGATGATGACAGCGGAAAAGCCAAACAGATCATCGTTCAAGTGAAGAGCGGAAAAGTGAACACGGGATTGATTCGTGACTTGAAAGGAACTATTGATAGAGAAAAAGCCGCTATCGGAACGTTTATTACCTTGGAAGAACCCACCAAGCCCATGATTCAGGAAGCTCTCTCCGCCGGCTACTATGTACCCGAATATCTTTCTCAAGACCACCAGGCGCCAAGGATACAGATATTGACAATCACGGACCTTCTCCAGGGAGAGGCTAAAATCAAGTATCCACGTCTCGCAAGCTCCACATTTAAGAAAGCCGGCCGCAAACACAAAGAAAGCCTCACCCAGGAGGAGCTACTATAAAATGCCCAGACAGGTTCTCCTATACGGATTGCTTTTGCTCTTCGGGTTATATGCCCCTCGGGAGATCCGAGCCGCAGATTCATTCGATCTCGTAAATGGGTTCATCGAATCACCACGATTTATGGGGAAAGATCCCCTCACGAAATTGCAGCTCGCATCGGACATGGTGAAGCACAAGCAGGTGCGGCAATCTGAGATCGCGTTGCTCCTTTTGGACTGGGCCGACCAATACCTTCATCGCCCCGCCGATCCTTTAGAACGGCTGAAACTTTGGCCGGAATTCAGCACGGATGAGCGACTCAGTCTTTTAAGGATACCTCGGGATTACCTGAATCGAACGGTTCTTACGGAATATCTGGTTAGTCGGCCGGATTATCTCCACGCCGACCCCGCCAAGCGCCTCGAGATCATCGGCGCACTGGCTGAACAGAACCTTGTAGATTGGTCGGTAGCGCTGGCTTATGCTAGGCTCTACGCAGGCGCAATCATCATGGGAGCAAAGGACTATGAGATCCCCACACCATTTGAAGCCTTAACCGCGCTGAAACGCTTTACCACGGAGGCGTTCCTGGGGTCTCATTACCGCGCGCCGACGGAAGGTTTGCTTGCGGCCGAGGCATTAGCGGCGGACAGCACATATCGTTCGGGTGATCCACGCGCCCAACTGGAAAAGCTCCGTGATCTTGAGGCCGATGGGCTGATAACCTCTATCACTCGCAAAAAATTCGCGAAATTGCCCGCCTGGCGCCTCATTGCCTCGAATACGGACTTTTTGAAGGCCGATCTGTCGGCAAAGAGGGACATCTTGACTGCGTTTGAACACGGCGGCCTTCTCTCTCCGGGGACTGCGATGGAACTGCTCGCCGTGTTCAAGACCTCGGCCGTGGTCGCCCCTGTGGAGAGCAGATCCACGCCTGCGCCTCAGCAGATACTCCCTCCTGTGAAATGAGGGAGCCGCAATTGAAAATAAGGCGACCGTTCAAACGAAATATTCACCCCATCGAGCCACGCTGCGGGGGCCGAAGGAAGCGATCCCATGTGTGGTCTTGATGATCTCCCGAGTCGTCTCTAGTTGGTAAGCGGTTACGAAATACAAAACATACAATCCATGATGAGGATTGTGAAAAGGAATAGACCTTGTGCGGAATAGCCGGTTTTATCAGTAAAGACAATTGGAAAACGGACCTGAGTCGGGCCTGGTGGGATGGCGTCGCTCAAGAAGCGGACGCAAGACCGACTCATCTCGACGAATGGATGAAATACACGGCCGGCTTACGCAAATTGGCCGACGCATTTGACGCCATGATGTCATTTGGTTTCCACTACTCGCTGGTGTGCGGCGGAGACTCGGAAGCCAAGATGATAGGCATAGCGGATTCCCTTGAGAGCAATCTCGAGCGCCTCAACGGCTATATGGCCGAGAAAGGTCGCAGCGATGAACTGGATCAGCTTGCAGAGCTAATCCAAGATTGTCTGTGGCAGATCCGTCACGAGGTCTTGGCAAATGTGGGCGCAACAACCGTCATCATGCCCGAGCCCTATCGCGGAGCGGAAGGCGGACGCGGTCGTCATTTCACCGCATGGGCCATTGAGCTGGTCATGCAAAACCTGGATCGCTTGGAGGTCCGGGGCCGCGACAGTGCAGGAGTGGCCATTCAGTTAATTTTGCCGTCCGATGCGGTGAAAGCGCTTTCTCTTGATCTGCCCCCCTTCTCCGAGAAGACCCAGGGACCGGTTCGGGTAAACACCCGGCTGACTCGTGATCCCAAAAACAATATCGTGATGACGTTTCTCTACAAGATCGCCAATCTGGTGGGGCGGCTGGGCGACAATACTACGGGATTGCGTCAGGTGATACTCCATGACGAGATGCTGTGGCGGGCAGCGGACCTCGTGGAAAACATCAGCGTCTCGGCGCATACGCGGTGGGCCTCGAACGGCATCATCAGCTTAGGGAATTGTCATCCGGTTGACGGCATCCTCGCCGGAGCGGATCACGCTCCCAGCGCGGATGACACCGGCGCCCTGTTCGTGCTGAACGGCGATGTGGACAACTACAAGCCCCTGGTCAATAAATACGTGCTCGAGCAAGGATACGCCATTGATCCCACAGTGACCACCGACGCCAAGATACTGCCCGTGTTCTACCGATTGGGGACGGATCTCGCAGCGCCGCCTGAGCAGCGTATCGCTCAACTTGTAAACTCCTGCGAAGGCTCGCTCGCTATTGTGATGCAGCACCCGAGTTATCCGCGCAAACTGTTTCTTGCCCAAAAAGGAAGCGGCCAAAGCCTCTTCATCGGGAGGTTACACGACGGCCTCGTTATAGCGTCCGAGGTGTACGGGTTGGCTGCGGTCACAAGAAGCTCCTACAGTCTGTCCGGGGTGGAATTCGGCGGTTCCCAAGTCACCATCGACGCCGACGCGCCTGAGGGTCAAGAGATCGTCGGTCGCTACTTCGAGGACGGCAGGCCCTTTGAGCCCAAGCCCGACCAAATCTACATCCACTCCCGGGATATCTACCGAGGGGCGTACGACTACTACTTCGAGAAAGAGATCTCGGAAGCGCCCTCGAGCGTTCGCAAGACCATCAAGAACAAGTACCGCAAAGCCGGTTCCGTGGTGGAGTTCGCCGTGACGGGCCAAGACTCCTTCACTCGGCTCATCACTAGAATGACCGACCCCACTCAGCCGCAGATCAAGAGGATTATGGTGATTGGGCAGGGCACGGCGTCCATTGCGGCTATGGGTACGGCCTACCTGATTACCCGCGCCTTGGCCGGAGCCCGCATCCCTATTGACTGGAACAAGTCCTCGGAATTGTCCGGCTTTCTCTCCTCCGAATCCCTGGAAGACATGCTCGTGGTGGCGATCTCCCAGAGCGGCACAACCACGGACACAAACCGCACCGTAGACCTTGTGGGCGCTCAAGGAGCGTGGGTGCACTCGATTGTGAATCGGCGGAACTCACCGCTCGTAGCGAAATCCAATTCCCACTTTTATACAAGCGACGGCCGAGACGTGGAAATGGCGGTGGCGTCCACAAAGGCGTTTTATTCTCAGATTGCCGCCGGCAAGCTCTTGGCGCTGTTGCTCGCTCAGATATTCAAGACCATGGCGGACGATCAGATTCTCCAAGAAATTTTGGAGCTGGAGAAGCTGCCCGCGCATATCGAAGCGGTGTTGAGCGAGAGCGACAAGATCCGCGAGATCGCCGAGAAATTCGGTCCCGGCAGCCGCAACTGGGCTGTGGTCGGCAACGGCCCGAACAAGATCGCCGCGGACGAAATTCGTATCAAGCTCAGTGAGTTGTGTTACAAATCCATCCCCTGCGATTTCACCGAAGACAAGAAGCACATAGATCTTTCCACTGAACCGCTTACCCTTGTTGTTGCCAATGATCTCCCTGAGAGCATCGTGGTGGACACGGCCAAGGAGACGGCTATTTTCAAGGCCCACAACGGCCAGCCCATTGTAATTATTGCCCGCGGGGAAACACGCTTCAACGAGTACGCCCTGGGCCTGATCGAGACGCCGACCATCGGCGCAGGACTGGGGTTTGTGCTCGCTACGGTAGCGGGCCACTTGCTGGGATTCCACATCGCCAAGGCCATCGACTCGCGCGCTGAGGAGCTAAGGAACGTGCGCGTCGCATTGACCCGATACCTCGAGCAACCGGAAACCTGGGATCTCGAGGACACCCGCACGCGGCTGTGGGCCGCCCTCACGACCATTTCCGGCGGAGATATGAACGCGTCTCTGCCCGCGTCGACCGCAGCGGCTCTGGCCCTCTACACGGCCGGCCTTACCAATGCGGGCGTGGATTTCGACTCGGTTATCAAAGACGCCGCCCAGGGCATCTCGATCATCAACAAGGCCGTCGAGGAAATGACGCGGCCCATAGACAGCATTCGACACCAAGCCAAAACCGTTACCGTGGGCATTACGCGACCTCAGGAAATCCTCCCGCCCATTCTCCTTGTGGCCCTCGAGGCCTTGGCCATCGACCCCACACAGGTCAGAGAGATAGATCGCAGGCTCTTGAGGTTGGTTTCCCCCATTATCGAAGACGTGATCGGCGGGCTCTACTATGAACTCACTCAGGTTCCCGGTCAGGGTCCTTGGATGCGGGTCGCTCGGAGGATGGGTTTCTGCGTGGACAAGCCCTCACGCTACGACATGGCACGGTCCGTAGGCGGAAGCAAGAGAACAGCCCTTCGACTGGAACGCTCGGTGTGGAGCGCAGGCCCACGTGGGGACGAAAACCTACTCATAGCCCCGATCTTCCAGGAGGATACCGCCGAGTGCGTGGGCATCGCGCTCTTTCACCTGCTCTTTCAGAAACAAGCGTCGGCGGCCATGAAGCTTACCATCCTCAAGGGACTCGGAAGCCGATATTACGAGCTGGTGGAGCGCCTCGAGGAGGTATCTTCGCCCACGCCCGTGGACGTGTTCCTGGAAAGCGTTAGCCCTCGGGACTTGATTCTCGCTCCTATCGACCGACTGGTCCCGGCCAAGGGCTGATTGTGCGAAAGTGGTAAGGTCTGCGAGAAGCTCCTTGAAAAGGCTGGCTCCCCAACCACGTAGACGGCAACGTAAGAAGTAATCCGCACGCTCCGGTAGAGACGCCGGTCCCTACCAAGAACGTTGGCCAGGATGTTCTGCTGTTAGCGCCTGCGGCCCACGTCCGATTCGCACACGGGAATTTGCTTGCCTCAAACGCGCCGGCATACTAAAATAGCTCACCAGAGGTGATCTCATGAAACGCTCTACTATATACGGCTTAGCTACTCTGTGTATTCTCTTGATGAGCGCCGCCTTCGTATGGGCGGGCGATCCGCCCACAGCTGCGCCGCCGCAACAGGGTCTCAATCAAGGGCAGCCGCCCGTTTTCTACGGGTATGTTCCTCCGCCGCCGGTTCGTCACACATGGCCGGGCGGGTACAAAGTGATCTTTCACGAACTTACCAATACACTTATCGAACATATACTGGGGCAGTACTGATGCGGCGCCGCCCACCGGGCGCAAAACCACCCCTTGCTGGGTGAAGCTTTTCGTGATTTATATGGAACAGCGCGCCCAAGCCATTGGAATTACTACAACGTGTCTCGGATCGTCTCTTTCCGAATGAATTAGGTAACGCATACTTTGACTATGCCGCTCTGAATGTATAACGTAATGCTATAATTGCTTAATGGATAGGAGGCATAGTATGAATGAAACATTTTCCTCCGAGCAATCCGGTTGTATGGGCTCAAACGTTGATCCCAGTTGTGATTGCAAGCCGAAAAATTATCTTACCCAAGAAGAAGAAGCTATTCTAAACCACTTACGCGAAATAAAAGAGCATGCCCACAGGATTATGGCTAAAATGAATACAGGTGGCGAGCGTGAACATACCGGTGAGAGTGAAAACTTCACCGGCTTGTCGTCTGAACTCGATCAACTGAGACAACAATGGAGTGAGTGGGCCGACCGACTGGACCAAGCAATGGATCGTAAGATGGTTATGCTTGGCCACAAAGATCCGTCAGAGCGAAACGCCGAGGCTCGCTGACCCACATTTTCAAGGTCGTCTCGGACGATATTTCTCAACTGATTCTCGCGGTTTTGAAAAAGTGACGCAACGAGCCGGCGCTCGTTGCGTCTTTTTGTGTCTGCATGCTTTGGGGAAAATGCCGGATTTTTGCTCGAACCGGGTCAGGATGTGTAATGGCCGGCGCCGGGGGGCAGAGCCGGCCTCACATTGGGGAGTGTTAGTACCGTACGCGCTGCGGAATCATCGAGGTATCCAGTGACGTCATGCTGACCGGCCGGGTCGCTATAGGATAGGAGCCGTCCGCAAGCGTCCTGGGAGCGGGCGGAATGGCCGGGGCGTTCTCATCGGTCTTGAGCGCTATCTTCTTGACGGCGTCGTGTCCGATGATGAACTCCAATTGCTCCATGTTAGCCGTGGGGATAAATCCCGCTGCGCCTCTTGTTTGATTCACACTTGGGATCATCAGACTCACAAAGGCCGTTTTGGACGCCGTCTTGCAGATGCTTTTTCCCAGCACGGCCTCGATCGCCGATCCTGCTCCTCGCCAGGTGATGACCTTAATGGGTTGATCTTCGCCGCCCACTTGGTTCCAGTTCGTAATTTCACCGCAAAAGATGCCTTTTACTTGATCCATGGTAAGGGTATTCACCTTGTTCGACGGGTGAGTGATGATAGCTACCAGGTTACCCCTAAGAAGTGAGCTTGTCTCGCTGCGGTTATTAACGGTCCCTACCACCGAATTTGCGCTTACCGACGCAGGAGTTATTCCCATCTTAGCTAGTCGCGCCGCTAATGCGAGCGGCATGCGTCCTTCGGGAGCGGGCGTAGACCGTGTGGGAGCGGCCCCCAGTGCGGAGTTTGCGCCGAGTCCGGAGGTAAGGCTACGCATCACGAATTCCCGGATCTGGGGATCAGCAGCCAACTCTTTCGCCAGGGCTCGCGCTATCTCCTGAATGTCTTCAGGGCGCAACGCCTTGACCATTTCGCGAATTAACTGCTCCTTGAGCCCCGAGGCCCCGTTGGACGGCGACACCGATGCGCTCTGCGTGGGAATCGGCTCGGTTCCTCCACCTATGACGTTTACAAGGGCGCTGAGGACCTCTCGTTTGAAATCCTGCGCCCCGGAATCGCCGGGGAATAGGAAAAGAACGGAAACCAAAGAAAGAATAAAGAATCCTGTATATAGTGTGCGCGATTTCATAATACCACCCTCCGGTTACCTGACTCGAAGTCATTGACCGAAGGTGAGCAAGAACGGCGCCGAACAGGACTTTTATAGCGTGGTACAGGCTAACTAATGGATTTTAAAAGACATGCTGTGCCTATAAATAGGACAGGTAAGTCAACAAAATGGTCAGGAGAATCGAACCCATGGGAACCATCCCATAGTTTTATAGGAAATAACCTGAGAGTATTCCCCGGTGGCCGCTTCTCCGGAAGCTGCGTTGGTAACCATTCATGCCGCTTAATATGCCTCCGAGTCCTAAAGGAGGCTATTGCAGGGCTTACACACCCGGCGCGGGCGTTTTCCAGTAGCCGTATACGTGGCATAGGGCATGGGGCGGCGGCACGGCCCCAGAGAGCGACGGCTCGATCACTACACGTCACCGAGGGGCTTGTGCGGAAGCGAACCACCATCAATCCAGCATATCTCGTCCTTCTCTGGACATAGGCATGAGCACGTCGTTATTCGTTTTGTGCACATGGAGAATGACGCCCTTGTTACCGATCTGCGTCACGGTGGCCCTGCCGATCATCATGCCGGTGGTGACAAAGTAGCCGCGACCTTCCGGGTCTTCCACCATACCTTTGTAGTTACCGTCGCTCACTTGCATTACGCCCACCAAACGGAGCTGCGAATGATCGAACTTACACAATGGTTGCGAGGGAAGACACCGCGGAGGCAGCATTTCCGTGGGCTCGCGGAACGGGTCACGGCCGGGAAAACTAAAGGGCTCGGGGCGTCTGCCTTCGTCGCCGCCGGTAGGAGGCCCTATGCCCGGGTTGCGCATCTTGCCGCTCAGGGCGGTTAGGATGAGCGCCGCCGGTGTGGGAGCGGATTGGGGCGCCGCAGCCGCAGTTTGCACAGCTTGACCCGCCGCGGGTGGTGCCGCCGGCGCGCCCTGCACCGCTGGAGGAGGCGCCTGGACAATGGGCGCGGGCTGAGGCGGTTGCGCGTGCGGAAGAGGCGCAGGTCTACTTGAAAGAAATCTCATCACACTATTTGTGAACTGAGGCGGTTGCGCGCGCGGGAGAGGCGCAGGTGTGTTTTGCGCAAGCCGGCCCAGGACCGGCGTTCCCGTAAGCCCGAGGCTGACCGGGCCGTTCATGACGGCCGGAACCACCTGACGAGACTCCGCCGACGAGGGCGCCGGAACCTTGCCTAATACTTTGTCAATGACGTTATCAGCCTCTTGGCACCCGACATTGAGGAAAAGGCAAGCCAGGGTTAAACTCAGAAGCGCAATTCTATCCAAATTTTTTCGGGAGGGTCGATTCATATCAACCTCTAAGCCTTTCGGTTACCTCGGTGGTCGTCCCGGGGCCTTTTTCTTGGCCTGTATGGCCTTGATTTCGTCCTGGCTCAAGCGTCTGTACGTTTCGGCGGCTATTTCCGTATCAAGACTGATGATACTGAGCTTACGCGCCAGCTCATCTTCCCTGCCGCTTAGTCCTCCCGCTTTACTGAAACGCACGCTGGGCACGTTCACAATGCGGGGCAATCCGTTCAATCCGGCGAAAAAGGCCCCCTGTTGCGAGAAACTGCCCCGAACACTGAGGGAAAGAGGAATCTTTGCGTAATAGAGATCTTCGTTGATTTGCTCCTGGCCGGGTATGAATCTCTTGGCTACGAGATTGGTCTCACTGAGAAGATCCGTTATGCGTTTGAGCAAACCCTCGATTTCTTGTTTTTCCGGAAGCGATCCCACCAGTGCAAGCAACTGCTTTTCGTATTCCTGGATTTGCTTCTCCAGCTTGGGGCCTTCCTTCTTGATTTCCAATTGCCGAGTTATATCCACATCGGTCTTCTTTATTTCCCCTTCAAGCCTAGAAATTTCGGCCAACATGTCCGAAATCCAGAAGAAATAAAATCCCACCAGCAAGAGCAAACAAATACCGACAATAATCAATATCCGAACGGTTTTGTCTATTCTGAAAAAGATTTCTTGGATTTTTTCCATGCTTTTTTCTCAGCGCAGATGGCCTACAATCTTAAAGGCCATCGCGTTCGTTGCGTTTCGGCCCGCCGCCGAAGGTTCGGTAATGATGGATACCAGCTTGACGTCGGTGAAGAAAGTCTTGTCGTGCTCGCCTTCTCGCACGAAAACGTTTCGTTCGGAGAAATCGGACCTGATTCGCGAAAGGTTCTGCACGAACTTGACCACCACGGTATTATCCAAACCGACGCCATCCACTGAGAATTGCTTGCCGTTCTTCACCACTGACGATACCCACACTTCCTGGGGAATAGCATAACTCATGGCGGACATGAACGGCGCAGGGGTATCGCGAGTTTCCGTGAGGGCTTTGATCGACTTCACTTGTGTTTCTAATCGCGCTATTTCCCGTCGTTTCTCTTCAATGGCCTTATTTTCGGCTTCGAGCTTCTTGAGCTGCTCCCTTTTCTGGGACAGTTCGATTCCCAAATTGGATTGTTTGTTGCTGTAGACGAAGTAAAGAAAAACCATCAACGCAATAGTTGACAGGAAGATGACCCCGGCGAGAATGGCAAAAGACTTGAGTTGCCGTCTCCGAAGGATCTCGCGTATGGGAAGTAAGTTAATCTTTACCATTACTTCACCTTGTCGTCTTCGGTTCTGAGGGCCAGGCCTACTGCAACGGCCATTTGAGGACCGATCTCCTCGAGATACTGTGGATCGATCTTCTGGGAGTCATACTTTAAGTAATCGAAAGGATTCACGATCTCCACCGGCACATTGAGTTCCGATTCCAGCGCCGCGGAAAACCCGTAAGTTCTCGCTCCACCACCGCACAAGAATATCTTCTGGATGGGGTCATAGGATATATTCTGAGAAAAGAAGTCTATGATCTTACGGATTTCCGAAACATAGTTCTCGACGGATTTAGAAAAAATTCTTCTCAGATTGCGGGCGTTGATCTTGTCGAGTCTGGCCCCACGCTTGATGTCCTCGGCTTTCTCGTATGAGACGTCGAAAAAGCGCATGATCTCTCGCGTTATCATGTCTCCGCCAAGGGGAAGATCGCGGGTGTACTTACAGGCCATTTTATCGAGAATATTGATATTGATTGCGTTTGCGCCCACATTGATGATGGCGATGATTTCCTCAGGCACGAGAGAGTAAAAATTTTCGTACATGACTTCCAGGGCGAAGGGGTCCACATCTATGACCACGGGGTTGAGATTGCAGCTCTTCAACAGGTCTATGTAGGAATTCAGGAAGTCCTGTTTTGCGGCCACAAGCACGACGTCCATTTGGTTCTCTTTGTCGGTCTTGTTACCCATGATATACCAGTCAATGTTGACGTCTTTAATGTCAAAGGGGATGTAGGGCTCGGCTTCTATGCTGATTTGCTTTTCCAACTGTTCGTCGGACATGGATGTCATGGCCACTTGCTTCACGATGACGGATTTACCCGCAAGTGAGATGCTGACGTCCTTGGTTCTGCCCACCGTATAGGAGTGCAAAGACTTGATTGCTCTAGCCACCACATCGGGTTTCTTGAGCTGCTTTTCGACGATGCTGCCGTCCGGGAGAGGAGCTATGCCCACGAATTGCAGATTATGTCCGCCCTTTTTTGAACGTTCAAGCTCCACCATCTTTATTGAATTGGAGCCGATGTCCAAACCGATTGCTCTTGCAACAGCCATGTGCGTTCCTTGATGATGCTGGGATGCTATCTTCCTTGATTCCTTAAAGAATACCGGATAGACAAGCCCGTGTCAATTTGTAGGCGGCCCAGGTCTCGCTTTCGGGCATCCTGTATCAAGTTAAGTGGGAAATATTCCACCCGATACATACATCACCGCCAATCGTGACGGTCATACGTGTCCTCAGAGCATCCACTTCATAGCTTCAGCGCCTTGCGAACCCGTGCGCTTTACCGCCGTTCGCCCCTTGCCTGCCCGACGATGACACATCCGTGTCGTCACACTCCTGCTTATCGGTCGTGAGCGCTTCCCGATCAAATATGTAGACCGATTCGTCAGGGCCGATCATACCCAATTTGCGTTTAGCCGCCTTGGCGATGGTCCTCCGATCGGATCGTAACAGCGTCACCTTGCGTTCCAGCGACTTGATGTCCAGAGCCAAAACTTTGTTCTCTCGCTTTAGGAATTGCTTCTTCTCTTCCAACGCGTGCTTGTGAGCCAACCCTTTTTCACCCATCAACACACCCACGGAAGAAATGGACACAAATATGAGCGCCAACTGGAAATACTTTACGGCGCCGGTGAGAAAAGGTTTCATGCTTTAACGACCATCAAGCTTTTCCGACGTATTCGTTCACCCGGATGGAGACGGCTCTGCGCCCGGTGAAGATCGGAGTAAAGACTCATCTCGACTCCAAACCATCCGTTCGTGGTACACGGTACCCTTCTGTCCATTCCTGCCCGCAGCATACATCACGAGGCACAATATCTCAAGTGAAATCTTAGGAAATTGGCATAATTATCAGAATTTATTCATAGAAACGAGGGGGTTTTTATAAGCGTATCCAGCTCCGTTCGAAGGCTCCAAAAGCCCCCCACCATATCCTGCCGGCCCTTCCCCTCAGTGGAATTTACAAAAACAAGCGGCGGTGAGTCTTCACGAACACGGCCTGAGGAAAGAAAGATTACTCGGTCGGCGCTCATGATGGATTTCATGTCGTGGGTCGCCTCTATGACGGTCACACCCTGCTCGCGATTGAGTCGGCTCAAGAGCCCATAGACCTGCGATCCGGCTTCCCGGTCCAGCATGTTGAGCGCTTCATCAATGAGAAGCGTGTGAACTCCCATGGCCAGGGTGGCGGCTATGGCTAGTTTTTGCTGTTCCCCGCCCGAGAGGGTATGGGTGAGCCTTTGCTCAAAGCCGGTCAGTCCTACCTCCTGGAGTGCGCCGTCAAGTCGTGGAATCATTTCTTCACGAGGGATCATCAGGTTTTCCATCCCGAACACCACATCATCTTCAACGGTGACGCCCACGATGAAGTCCACGGGGTCTCCACCTATGTACCCGATCCTAGCGGGACCGCCTTCGGGCAAGAGGACACGACCCGATTGCGGAGCAAGCAGGCCCTTGATAAGCCGCAGGAGTGTGGACTTTCCTGCGCATCCGGGACCGGTGACGCATGTCCAGGAGCCCATATCAAAGGATAGATTGAATCCCTCAAACAACAAGGGAGCTTCAGGGTACCCGAACGTTATGTCGTGAAGCGTAATCATGAGCGCCTGAGTATCATTGTCCGACCGGAAAAGCGAACAAATACGTCTCGTCGGCGGCGTTAGCGCTGAACTTATATCCGTGCGCACTCAAAGCATATCGGAGAGAACCTACTTGGAAGAAGGCTTTTCCCCGAACCCCTCTCCAGGAACGTCCAAAATTGCCTTCTCCAAAAATACTCCGTGGGAAGCGTATTGGTATGTGGCGCCGATGTAGCGCACACGTTGTCGGCGCAATAACGCAGAATTGTGATTCATTCGTGCCCTCGGCTGCAAATATAAGAATGACGATGCCTTATCGTCACACCGAAGTTTGAAAGTTCTATCTTGTCGTTGTACGGTACATCCCGGACGTGAGACTTTCATGCGAACATCGTCAGCCGACGTTCTTCAGTAGGAACCGGCATTCCTGCCGCAATGGTGGATTCCTTCTGAAGCGGCGCCCATCGAGATGGGACATAGCCACGGTCATCACGGAATCTTCATGAGTTCACGGATACTCGCCTTGTCCGCGTAGGGCGCCTGCAACCGTTCGGGTTCGTATGCGGACCTATAGAGCATATCGCCCTTCCCCAGCAGCTTTTCGGCGCCGGATTGGTCCAGCATCACCTGACTGTGCTTCTTGTCCGCCGCTCTGAATGCGGCCCGCGCCGGGAGATTGTGCCGGATCTCCGTGGGAACGATCTCCGCTTTAGGGTGTTGCGTGGCAAGAAACAGGTGGATTCCGCACGCTCGACCCTTGGCGCCCAAGGCCGAGCAGGTTTCAAGAATGGCTTTGGCGAAGTCCTCCTGGAGCATGAAATCGGCGAACTCGTCAAAGATGACTACCCGTCGGGGAGGCGCCGATGAATGCGTTTGCGCCCATTCTTTTATATTGTCGAGCTTAAGCTGCCTTAAGGTCTTGTACCGGATTTCCATTTCCTCGCGCATGCGCCCCAGGGTCACAATGGCGTCTTCGGGCGTAATGACCAAGCTATCCACAAGGTCACTGTTCTCGAAAACGGCGAAGGTTACCCCTTGCTTGGGATCAATCAGGTCGAAGCGCACCTGGGTTTTGTCGCTCTTGTAGCCCAGGCTCGTGATCACCGAACGAAGAAACTCGCTCTTGCCTGAGCCTGTAGTCCCCGCGACGAGCCAGTGACACTGGTTATGATCCGCGAGATCAGCCCACACTTGACGACCGAGCGTACCGACGCCGACGGGAAATTCAGCGGCAATCCGCACGTCCTGTTTCTCTTTGCAGCTCAATAACGCGACAAGATCAACGATTTGCGGGTCGGATCGTGGAATCTGAACTCCGATGTACCCGGGTTCAATGGTAATATGCGGCTGCGTATTGAGATGGACCTTGATGTCTTCTTCCCGGGCAAGGATGGCCGTGGCTTTTGTGTCGCCTTCGGGGATGATCCTCAGTTGCTTGAAGCGTGGACCGGCTGCGATTTCCAGCGCCCTCACCCGCACCCCATAGGACGTGAGCAGGTTGATAAGCCGCTGCATATCCGGGTCGTCCATTGCGTTCATGGGCTTGTCCGGCGTCGTCTCAATAAGTGGCGCGGACAGCTCCTCGGTAAGGGCGGGCGAACGCTCAGGCGCCTGCACGTGTTCCGGGAACCGATTCGCCGCAATGTGCTGAATAAATGCCAAAAGCGCGGGCTTAAAGCGGCTAATCTCCTTCCACGTGACATTGAGGGAGTTACGCACAGGGTACAGATTAATTACTGAGGCGCCGCACTCGATGCCGCGGGTCTCTTTGAGCATGAGCGCATAGAGCATCACTTGCATGAAGTTGGCGAGATCCTTATGGACGCCGCACAACTTAAAATCCAAGAGTGTGGGCGTTGCGCGCCGCGGATCTTGGATCAGCGCATCGAGCCTACCCCGGATTCGCATGGGAACGCCGCCAAGCTCCACAGCCCAGTCCATAGCCAGCTCGTGCCCAAGGAAGATAGACGACCCGATTTTGCCTTCCCAAACGTCGTTCGGCGCCGCAATCAGCATGTCACTGACTTCCTGCAAATAAAGGGTCATTGCCGTCCACACGGCTTCTTGGGCGTCGTCGCTCAGACCGTGAAATCCCGTGGTCGGGAGAATTTCATCGTACATGCAGTCCACGAGCGGTTGAGATGCGTTTCCGGGGGTGGATCGAACCGCCTGCGCGAGTCCGTCGCCGTTGTTCAATAGCGCATGGAGGATTTCCACGGCCCGGTGAAAGATTGTTCCCGAGCCTTTGACCACACCGGTTGATGAAACGCAATCCAATTCCTTAACGATGTCGGTAACTGAGAGCGTGCGATCTTTTTGTGTCATTATTTCTCCGCAGAGCGTCGGCACGTTAATGGATCAATGGCGGGCCTTCTCACGATGGTGAGAAACTTCCCCCGCTCTCCCGGTAAGGCGCTTGTGCTGATCTATCGGGCTCCTGCGGCTCTCTCCCTGTGAGAACCGCAGGAGACATACTTCTCCCTTGAGACCTCCCTAATCGTTATTCCAATGTATCGGTTCATTCGTGATGAACGCTTACGGCTCTTCAACGGGTAATATGATGGAAAAACAAGTAGGTGGACTTCAGGAGGAGCGCCTATTTACCAGTATAGGTAACTTTAATTAGGCATGTCAACCCAAAAAAGTAAAATCCCTACTGGTGCGGTTCCGCGGGATGCCCCTCCGACAAAAGAGCGTCAAAAGCCACTCTGCGCTCACGTGTGCGGTCGGCGGTTCCTGATGCCAACAATGCGCGATCAAAGAAGCAATAATGGGGAGAACCTTCTTGGAAGAAGGCTTCTCCCCAAACCCCTCTCCAAGAACTTTTGCAATTTCCGAAACCGGCTTTTCTCAGGGAGAAAACGCCGCTTTAGGCGATTATCACAAATTTCTTAGAAAGGAATTGGACAAATTACTTTGCAACAAAAGCTCCACTGATCTTACTTTTGTGAAAGCACATCGGTATGAGGACTCTTCCCGCCCTGTTCCTTCATGTTCACCAACATTCCTCATTTGAAAACAATTCGGTACGGCGACCGACAAGCATGCCTCAACTCTTCTTTATCGCTCGTTTCACTATACGGCCTGAAATCAGGATGTCTTTGGAAGCCTCCAGCGCGCTGAGCGCCGGCCAGAACGCCGATCCCAGATTACCCGAGGTCAGCTTAAAATGTTCGGCGCAGAAATCCAGAAGCTTGTCTTTATTCATTAATTTGGCGCGTTGCAATTGGCTGATTACGCACTGTTGAATTTCAGATCGAGTAGGCGCCGCGGGAGTTACGGTTGACTGCTCGGTGACATTCGTGACGGGAGCTGTTGAAGACGGGCCGGGCGCCCCGCCGTTCAGCATATCGGTGATGACGCTCAGCGGCGCCTTCGAGAAGATGCCGCTGCGGCCCGCGAAAAGTCGCCAATCCTGTGTAGTGAGTTTACGGGAGAAGAATCCACCCGTCTGTATTTCAAAGTCCCCGGCCTTAACGCTCTGGAGCGTCTCACCCAATCCTGCAAGAAATACTCTTGTCTCAGACTCCAAAGGGAGAAGAGTAAGAGCGCCGTTCCGCTCAAGGGCTTGTTTCAATTCCAGGCTCTTCTTCCAGGACTCTTTTATGGGGGCGCGACTGTCTCGTAGGAGGAGAAAATGAATAGCTGGTTGCGGTTTCTTGTCTATATGGGCGGTCATTCTCTTAAGCTGCGCCACCAGTGTGGGGCTATTTTTCGAGCAGCACAGCACTCCAATGGATGCGCCGGTGTCCTCCGCGGGGCGCCGCAGTGCGAAACCTGCGTTCCATCCTTTGGGAGCTATGGGGAAAACCTCAAATGTCCGCTCATCCGTGCCGTTGGTAAAAAGCTCCTGGAGGATACCTTCAGTCTGCGCGTCGTCCAGCGGGATGTTAAGACCCGCTTGGGTGGTCGTGAGGGCGGTCTGTTTTTCCTGGAGGCGTTCTTCCAAAAAGCGCACAATGTGCTCAGGTTCGAGTTCCGTTGCCTGCGGAGCGCTCGTAAGGGGCTCCACATTGGGCCACGCGGACATCCACGATGAACCCTGCGCCAGAGCCGCGTCCCGGCATTCCTCAAAGTAATCCCGTAAAGAAACGATCACGTTGCGTGGCGTAGGCTTCAATCCCGCTCCGGCGGTGATTTCATCGAGGGTGCGTTCCACAAAGGGGAATAGCCCGCCGTCCATTTGAAACGCGGGATTGAGTTGCCGATCTTCAGGCCGAAGCAATTCGCCGACCCTATCGGCGGCGACATCGCGGTAGATTGCGGGATTGGGCGGCGTCAGCGAGAGCTGGATGTCTCCTATCCGATCGAAGCAGGAATTGGGCCATGTGCGGTCTTCTACCCAGCTCTGGATGGTGTCACGAACGCCTGCGGACAAAATCAGGTAATTGGGCAAGCTGTTCACGATGTCCGCGGTCGCTCGAGCGAATGCTGTGGAGGCTGTTTCCGACAGGGTTTCTAATTGATCGAACACCAGGACGATGGGCGTGGTTTGCTGCGCCAATTCGCCGATGAGCCGCAAACCGTCGAAGTAGACATCTTCGGAGTCTTCACAGGCGGCGTCAACAAAGGGCCTGTGGACCCTTATAAGATTTTGCTCCTCTTCGTCGAGGTCGTACTCCCAGAACCATTTCATGGCGCAGTGGATATAGCGGTCGTTCCACACACGCTTTGACGGCTCTCCCGAAAGGTGCTTGGCGCGACATTGAGCCATGAGAAAATACGTGAAGGCCGTAAGAAAATCCGGGCTCACGGGTCTGGCTAAACCATCCGCCAAGGCCCTGCATGTGCGGGTGAATTCATGCCGAATGTAAGAGGTTTGCTCGGTAAGGGACTTGTTCCAATCCAGCGTGGGCAAAACCATCTGGAGCAAATGATCGGCTTGGGTGGATTGGACCCCCTTAACGCCGGTTTCCTGCCGGAGGTCCGTGAGCATGGACCGGAAAATATGGGAGCGCCATGTATCTCTGCTGCCTCGCAAGGGCTGCACTTGGAAGATCAGCGAAGGGCCTTGCTCATGAAGGACCCTCCTGAATCTATTGAGCAGGTGGGATTTCCCCACGCCCGCTTGACCCCAAATGAGCACGCCTTTGCTCGCATGACTCTTTGCCACGGTTCCGTAAACCCGCAGGAGCTTAGCCAGATAGCCGGCGCTCAGCTGCGGGGTGTCGTAAATATCCTGCCAAATGGATTCAATACGGGTCGCTTCAAAGGGATTCGTTGCGTGAACAAAGCGCTCCCATACTGCATCAATATCCTCATTCATGTTTGCGGTCTCCACGCATTGAAACGGAGTAATATTCGTTGCTCCCTAAGCGAAGCAAATGGGGCCTCTCCCCTGCGGTGAGACTCGCGGGGTCGTTCAAAGGCTCTAAGTCGATGTGATCGAGTTCGCTCAACCGGATAAGGGCCGCATCCAGGTTTTCCTTAGCGATGTGTGGGATTTCCGAGCGAAGCGCAGGAATTTTCACATTCTTAAATTTACTCTTCTTGCACATGCGCCGGATCACCTCGACTATATTGTCATCATGCTGCCCCACGGCGGGCATGGTCGGTAGATTTTGCTCCGAGAGGCTTCTCTTGTCGGCGATCTCGATTGTGGTTCGGAGCTTTTGGTTTTCGAGCCACAGCCCGCGGGCTTGCGAAAGCAATTCTTTAGAGGAAAGGGTGGTAAAATCCAGCAGCTGCTGATCTTCAGGGAGCGCCAAGAACACGGTGCGTTTGTGTTCACAGGAGACAACGCCATCCAGCGGGCGTTTCTTGGCCTGGTTCAACCTAGACTTTAACGCCCTACTCGCCGGCGCCGGAGCCTTTACGGCATCAATAAGGGCCGCCAGACTCATGGGGTACAGATCGGGTTTCCCGGATTCTTTTGCCCTGGCCAGAATATCCGGGAAATCCAAAATCTTATCCACATCTTCGGCAAAGACATACATGGGCGATAATTTATCCGGAGTCGACAAGATCGGCGGTTTAGATCGTTTAATGAGCGCTTTGAATTTCGCATCGGATTCTTTATCCGCATCACAGGAGGACTTTAGTTCCTCTAAGCCGGCGGGGTAAACACCAAGATCCTTCAGACGCTGGAGACCCGCAGCGGGTGAATTGTCCGGAAGCGAGACGTAAAGGGTCTTTGCAGTGAGTTTGATCTCGATCTTCCCTTCATTTTGCAGGGCGTCCAATGCGGGACCGAGATCATCGGCGCCTTTCAGGGTCTTTTTCAGACCGTACTCCGTGGAATGGTCTTTGTCGTGTTGCCGTAGCTTTTCGAGGTACGAAAGGACGCGCTTCTTGGTCGTTTCGAGGGATTGGTCGGCTTCGGCGGACTTGCTCGCTTTGCCGTCTTTTTTACCTGCCGGAGACGCCGATTTCTTGCCTGAAACTTCATCAATGGCGCCTTTCAAGCTCTTTTCCGCGCCGGAGGATCGCTTGCCTTGCGCCTTTTCGGCCTCCTCGAGAATACCGGCATCCAGAGGCTTTGCCTCCGCAAGGGCTTGATGTTTTGTCATTTTCACGGGAGTTCGCGGTTGTTTTACCTTACCGATAGGCAGGTCGTGGGCGTCTTCAAACGCCTTCTTGAGCACTGGTCCCGCTGCGGGAGGCAGCTTTTTTTTTCCGGTTTCGCTCGGCTTTGTGTCGGCCTTTTTCGGGGAAGGCTCGGGAGCCTTTTTCACTTCTTTCTTCAATGTGTCCGGATTGATCATATACACGGACACGTTTCCACGAGTAGCCAACTTGATGAGCCCTTCCTTTTGCAGTTGCGAAAGGATTTGCGAAAGCCCGTCGGGATTCGACTTGCATTCCTTGAGGAGGAGGAGTTCTTTGACGGACCGTCCTTGGGTGAATTTGGCAAGCTTGTCCAATATAACTTCTCTCATTTTCTTACCGTGCTGAAGTAATTAGGCCGCCTGGAGCGGGGCCGTGTATTCGTGTTTACTCGTTGAAGGGGAATTCATTCCTTATAAACCGCCCTTTACCAATGGTTAAAGGTCAAGAGTGCTGATGACGGGAAATCACTTGACCGTTGCTTGTTCATAGACAAGCGTCCGGATGCGATGCGGGGAACATACGACAAAACCTTCGGCGTAGGTGATTCTTATACTCTGATAAAGGTCTTCAAATTTTATCAGACTCGTACGGAAACGGCAATTTCTATTTTGCCTTTATTTCATATATTTCGAAGGAAAGAGCGGAACACAAAGAGCTAAGCGCGTAGAAAAGATTGGCGCTTTTTGGGGAGGACATAACCGTTCACAAGAACAACCATGACATTTCGTCACAACGAACCCTGAAAATATCCAATGATTTTTGGCGCTTTTAGGATTCAAACTCCTGTATCCCCCTTGTCGGCGGACGTACGTATACCGCCTGACTACCCTTTGACGCGGGCCGACGTTTACCTCCCCGACAAGGGGGTCGAGGGGGGTTCTCCAATCCCCACATCGAAAAACCTTCCATGACATTCGTCCCAACGAAGTATGAAAGTCTTGTCTTGTCGCAGCACGTCACATCCGGACCGTAGACTTTCAGGCGAAATGTATATACTGGCTTGCCGGAGTTCCCAGAGAGTAGTGTGACGGGAAGACGATTCATAGGAGCCTACAGAAGCACTATTTCCATGATTGGAGGTCTTATACCAATGTGCTGTCGAACGAGGAATATAGGTGAAGGACATTTTTGTAAGAGCAGGTTTCCCTAACTATTATGAAAGAATGTTTAAATGCACCTCAAGCGGCTGTTTCTCCTTGATAAAAGGCACTTGCGGCTATTTTGAAAGTTCTTGGAGAGGGGTTTGGGGAGAAACTTCTTTCAAGAAGGTTCTCTCCAATATTACTTTATTGCGCATTCGTGTTACGCCGATTCGCAATCGAAAAAGGGCTCTCGGGGAGAAGCTTCGTCTACGAACCCTTCTCCCCTGAACGTGATTACTTCCCCTGTGAATCGGGTTTGAGCAACACGGGTTTGGCGTCGATCTTGATTCGGAAGAGCATGTAGGGCTTTTCCCGAAGATCCTTCCCCTTATGAAACTTAGCTTGTCGATGGAGCTGGTTCGCAGTGAAGTAGAGATACCCGTCCTTCGCAACGGACAAGGTGTCAGGCCAAAGCATACGCGGGTCACACGCTATGGTTTCGTAGACGTTGTCCGGTGATCTCTTCTGAATGGCGTTGTGGTCATACGCTGTGACGTAAAGATTGCCGGCGGCGTCGGATTCCAGACCGTCGGATGCGGTCTTATCGCCTTCGTTCTTCACGGCTGCGGCCACTTTCTCGTCGGAGGCCTCGAAATCGGACAAGGTGTCAACGTCAATGCTGTAGAGCCGCCAACTGGACAGCGGGCAGTAATACAAGCGCTTGCCGTCCGCGCTGATTGCGATACCGTCGGCGCCTATTTGTAACGGCGTGGGTTTGCCGTCTTTAGGCCGCACCATGAGAGGAGCGCCTTCCACGAGGGACACAAAGTCGGCGAGCGGCATGGTCGAGTCGTGGCCGGTCAAACGGCGTCGGCTTTTGCCCGAAGCCAAGTCCACCACTATGAGTCCGGGAGTTTTCCCTGAAGAATCCGTGATGTAGGCCATGCCTTCCTTGCCGCGCCGCAGGTCGAAGCGCACATCGTTCAGATATGTGTCAGGAAGCGCCACGTCTTCCGGGAAGGTGATGGTCTTGAAGACCTGGTTACTTTTCAGGTCGATTCCCACGAGCTTGGGTCCACCCGGTTCGGCCTTACCCCATTCGATTCGGCCGGTGTCTAAGGCCCATAGTCTGTTGGCTGGGTCAATCACCACACTTTGCACGGAAATGAAACGCTTCGCGGGATCGCCCTCCTTGATGTCGTTCACTGCCGCATCGGGATACGCTACAGGTTTTCTGTTCACGAGTTCGGCCACAGTGAAATCCGCGTTGTCGCCCCACCTCGGGAAGTTCACAAAGATTCGGCCGTCATGGGAAACGGTTACCCCGGTGGGCATAGGGCCGTTGAAGCACGCGACGGGTTCAATGTCGCCGATCCACTTTTGCTGAGGAGCGGCGTCGCCGCATGGAGCCGGAGGACCTTCAGCGCGGATTGTGACCACGCAAATCGTCATGAGAAACACCCAAAACAGTATGAAGAATTTCACGCTCATGTACCTCTCCAATAGAATGGCGTCGTGGAGCTGAACGGCTCGAGTTCTCAGGGTTCATCGGCCTTGAGGCGGCTCTGCGCCCGGTAAAGGCCGGAAGGGAGACTCATCTCCCCTTCGGACCACCCAATCCTGGTTCGAGCGCTTGGCCTACTCCAGATGACCGGCGATTCCTATTCTCACAGCTTCTCTCAGCTCCGGGGTCATGAGCCGATTAGCCCAATCCCTCGCTCTAAAGAATCTTCAAGGCCCGTTCCTTCTCGCTGTAAACGCAGCCACAGTATTTCTGGCGATACAAACCCAATTTGCGATATCTTTTTACTCCGTCCGTCCAGCCGGTGCGCCAATCCTTGTAAACAAATCCGATATCATGTTGTTCGGCCATCGCTTCACAGGTTGTCCTGAGCAGGTCATGCTTCTGAAAGCGGCTGTAGAAAAGGGTTGTGGAGAATGCGTCAAAACCTCTTTCCTTGGCCAGAGCCGCTACCGCATCCATACGATAGTTAAAGCACACTTTGCACTTTTGGCTTTCTCTGTAGACCACTTCTCTCAGCCAATGTTCCATGCCGTCTTGGGGACCATCAGTGAGGACTTCCACTGCGTTTTGGGCCGTATACGTGTTAAAGGCATCTAAGCGCCTGAGATATTCGGTGTACGGGTGAATGTTTGGATTAAAGAAAATGGCGGTGACGTCGTGGGCTTCCGAGCGCAGATCGTCCAGGGGATGAACAAGGCACGGCGCGCAACAGGCGTGTAGAAGGATTTTCATGAAAAGGGTTGTCTCCTTTCGGTCTCCATGCTAAGAATTTTTGCAACGTGGGCGCTCACGGCCACACTTGCTTTGTTGGGGTCACCGAGCTTGCGACGGCTCTAAGCCCCGAGATTCGTTACTATTTTTATGAGATGGTCCCTATGAAAAGAACGATTCAGATCCTCTGTATAGTGATATTAGTGGCTGCAGCCGGGTTGTCTCAGGCAAACCAACAGGTTTACCTCAATGCCTTTGGTGAGACCGCCACGGCTTACTTGAACGATTCCTTTCTCTTGTTGGGCACGACCGCGGATTCCTTCGCCGCGGACATTATCCCCAAGGAAACCGCTCTCGAAATTGCTAAAAACGTGCAGAAGCGGGTTCGTCTTATTCGGGGAAAGCTCAAGGCCGTCGCCGCAAGTAAGCTCGCGGACACGGACAGTAAGCTTATGGCGCTCCTGGATAGCGGCTACGCGTGCATGGACCACCAATCCTGGGCTTTGATCCAATACATGGAAGACAAGACCCCCGACAATGCGCGCAAGTTTGAATCTCAAAGAACCGAATGCCTTTCCAGGCTCAAGAAGATTGCGGAATTCTATATGACCTTACCACCCTCACCCGAGGCCGCCGAACCCCTCAGCACTCGTTGATCCCCGATCCGCATGGTGAAGCGCGTGCGATCAAAGTACTCCAACAAGGGTATGTTGTATTTTCGTGAGGCCTTGGTGATCTCCGCGAATTGAGAAGGGCTCACGCCGCCCTCACGCTTGATGAACACCGCCAGCCGAGTCTTAATATCCTCAAGTATTTCGGTTGCGTAGTAGAGGTCTTCTCTCACGCGGGCTATCCGGCCTTCCTTCTCCAGGAGGGACAAGAGGCTCTTCATGCGCTTGGGGTCCGCTTGAACTTCGGCCATGATCTCCTTGAGGAGCGGCGGGGTGTTGGCGCCGTCTTTGATGATCTTGAGGGTCTTATCCCGTATGACCTGCTCATCCACCTTCAGGACCACCTCGTGGCCGGCCAGTCGCACCACATCCCCTTGATCCATGACCTCGCCTTTGCTCACCAGGGTCTCGAAGATCTTCTTGAAGAGCTTGTCGCTGCCGGGGACATTCGAGCGCAGTTCCTGCTTGGACATACCGTGCTTGAGAGGCTGCTCTATATGGAACGCCTTCAGCCTGTTGAGAAACTTGGTCTTAACCAATTCGTAAAAATCACCGTGGATGAGCCGATTTTCCGTGGGGTCGAATTTGATGATGCGGCCGGCGGTTTTCAGAGCATCCAGGTTCTTGTCGAGCTTCTTGGCGGGCAGCCCCGACGAGCCCAGTAACTCGTTTCGGGAGAGCCCCGCGATGCCGCAGCTCCGTATGAGCGCAGCCACCACGCCTATTTCGTCCTCGCGTTCCGTCTCCAGGAAGGCCTTTACGGTGCGCGCCTTGAGCTTTGCCGCCTTGGGATTCAGGATGACGCCGCCGCCCAAGGTTATGGAAGGCGACAAGGCCCTCACCACGAATCTGTCACCCGCCGCCGGCGTGAGAGGCGCGGTGGCTCGCAGTTGCGCAGGGCTTTCCGTGCCCGCTTCGAGAACATCCATCTCAGGGAGGGCCACCACGGCCTCCACTTCCGAAGTGTAATGGTGGAGTCGCACCTTGCGGCCGTGACTCAGGCTGATGGGCGCCCCCGCCAGGGCCTTGAGCTTCACATCGAGTATGTAGGAGGGCTTGAACGCGCCTGTGTGCGTCACCACATCCCCGCGGCTGATCTGAGATTGCTCGATGCCACGCAGGTTGATAGCCACCCGTTCGCCGGGATACGCCTTGTCCTCGGTTCGGTTATGGGATTCCAGGGAGCGCACCGAGGATCTCACACCGCTGGGGAGAATTTCCACTTCGTCGCCGGTGGAGACAGTCCCCGAAATAAGGGTGCCGGTGACCACCGTTCCGTGTCCTTTGATGGTGAACACGCGGTCCACAGGCAGCCGTAGGAGGCCATGCACGGGACGTTCGGTGACCTGCTCGGCCAGGGTGCGCAAGACCTCCTTGAGTTCGTCTATGCCTTCCCCGGTCTTAGACGAAACCCGCACTGCCGGGGCGTCTTCCAGGAAGGTGCCTTTCACTGCGTCACGGGCGTCCTCTTCGGCGAGCATGGCGAACTCTTCGTCCACTAGGTCCTTTTTCGTGAGCACGAGCAGCCCTAAGCGAATCCCCAGGAGATTCAGTATGTCGAGGTGTTCGATGGTTTGGGGCATCACCCCTTCATCGAGGGCGATCACCAGGGCTGCGATGTCCACGCCGCCGGAACCCGCCACCATTTGGCGAACGAATTTCTCATGCCCCGGCACATCGACAATCCCCATACGGATTTCCGGCCCGAGTTCGATGTGAGCGAACCCAAGTTCGATGCTGATGCCGCGCTTTTTTTCTTCCTTGAGGCGATCCGTATCAATGCCCGTTAGGGCCTTGACGAGCTGCGTCTTACCGTGGTCGATGTGACCCGCCGTGCCTAAGATGATTCGCTTCATGTGTTTTGCCGATCAGGTGTCGTAATCGTTCACCGGGTTTAAAACGGCTTGGCGCCTGGTGAGAACCGGAAGGCAGACTCATCTCGCCTCCGGACCACCCAGTACGTAATTTCGGATGTTTTCACTTTTCCTAGTGGACGGTTACCGGATATTATTCGGGCCATATTTCCAGAGAACGACGGAGCGGAAAATGGAAGTGCGTTTCCGGTCCAAACCACTTTTGGTAAATCTTCTTAAATGAGCCGTCCGCCGCCATATCCTGAATAGTAAAATTCACCAGGTCTCGCCATGCGGAATCGTCCTGCGGCAAGACGACTGCAACTGGTTCCACATCGTCGGACACGGAGATGAGTTCGTATTTGCTGGGGCTTTTCGCCGCGTAATCGAGCAGCGCCATGCCGGAATCCACCCATGCGGCGACCTTGTCGCGACCCAGAGCCAGAAAGCAACTCGCCCGGTCCGGATAGGAGACCACATTGCGTTCCGCGTTCTCGTCGCCGGCCGCTCGCAAGCCCTTCATGGCGAGTTTTTCCGCTTTCGAACCCTGCACTGCGGCGATCTTGAAGCCCTTGAGATCCTGAGAACTCTTAAATGTGCCTTTGTTGGCCATAACGCTCAATGCGTCATAGAAATACGGCTCAGAGAAATCGAATTGGTGATCCAGGCTTCGAGTGTGGGTGATACGAGACAAGGCGGCGTCGATTTGTCCCTTGGCAAGCATTTCCTTCCAGGTCTTATCGTTCACCTTGACCTTTTCGATCTTCAGATTCATGTGTTTTGCTAATTCGTCGGCGAAATCCACGTCAAAACCTACCCATTCGCCGTCGTTCGTAATAAAGCCCTGGGGCGTCCTGTTGTAGGGAACGCCTACCCGCACCACTCCGTCTTTGGTTATACGGTTATAGACTGCGGCGGCTTGCGCCCATGTGGCGGTTACCATGAAAACAAAGATCAAAGCGCCGGCTGTGCGACCTACTGAATTCAAAGAGACCTCCTTCGGCTGAGGGGCGCCGTCAATCCACTATACCTTTCAGGCTCTCATCGTATTCATCGGCTTCCGTGTCTTCAGGCTCGTGGGCATGGGCGCAACCGGCTTTCTTGTTCCGTTTCACCGTGGCCTCGAAGTGCCGAACAATTTCACGTTTGTCCATATCAACGATTGTGTCGTCTTGAAGCCGTAGGGATACACTTTCCGTGAGGGGATTGTGCTTGATGATGATTCCTTCGCCCTTTGGAGTGAGGATTATCTTTCCGATGCGGGGTAGTCCTCTCTTGAAATCCTCATAAATCTCGTGCTCGTATCCGAGACAGCACATGAGACGACCACACACCCCTGAAATCTTTGTGGGATTGAGCGACAGGTTTTGGTTCTTCGCCATCTTCACGGAAACCGGCCTGAAGTCCACAAGAAAGCGCGAGCAACACAGCTCTTGTCCGCAGCAGGCCAAGCCGCCGGTCATTTTTGCCTCGTGGCGCACCCCGATCTGACGCATCTCGATGCGCACCGGGAATCTCGCCACCAGGTGCTTGACAAGCTCCCGGAAGTCCACACGACCCTCCGCGGTGAAATAGAAGACGTACTTCGAGCCGTCAAAGAAGCACTCCACGGAAACCAGCTTCATGGGGAGGCCCAGGGCGTCGATTCTGTCGAGACAATAGTGGCGGGCTTCGCCTTCCTTTTCCTTGGAACGTTCCGTCTGGTCAAAGTCGGCTTTTCCTGCTTTTCGGAGGACCTTGCGGAGCCCTTCGAGCTGGCCGGGATCCATGAGCTTTTTGAACGGCCCAGCGGCTACAACTCCAAGCCCCATGCCCTTTTCCGTCTTAACGACAACCCAGTTACCCGCCTTCAGGGTAAGAGCATCGCAATCGAAGTTGTAGATCTTGCATGCGTACCCGAATCGTACGCCCACTATTTCCACCTCGGTCTTGCCGAACAGGTCCGCTGCGTTGACGCACACCGGGGCTTCGATGTGCGTTCGGTCCGCGGGCTCTTCAAGAACCGGTTCCCCTGGCCGAATGGATTGGTCGGCCACAAGCGTGGGCTCAGGGGCGGAAGCCGCTTCGGGTTTCTGCTGAGCCGCCTTCCGGGAGTTCCCTGAGCCTCGCTTCTTCGACTCACGACGGGAAGGGGCCGGAGCGCCGTTTTCCGTGGTTTTCGCTTTCTTGGGTTTGGATTTTCCCCAGCTCCTCGGCAGATATGATTTATCCGCTTTGGATTTGTCATCACTCATAGGCTATCCTTGAACAACGCCTCACATTGCCTTTAAGACGGCGCCCTCGCAAATCCCGGCAATCTTCAACAGCATTATATCGAGTATAAGATTTTTGTTTACGTTGATCTCAGCTTCCAGCAATTCCGAGGCCTTGGTGAGTTCATCGTACACGGCCGTCAACTGCTCGATGGAGTATCGTTCGGCCGCGGTCGTGATTGTATCACAAAAATCTTGATTTATTTTATCGATTTGCGTGGTTTTTTCCATCAGGGTATCGCGCACGAACGACTTAGCGATCTCAATCTTACCCACGACGCCTTCCTTGTCGCCGGCCAGTTCCGCAGAAAACTCCAGGAGTCCCGTAACGCCGGCGCTCATAGGGGCCGCCATAACGGAGATGATCTTCTCTCGCCAACGCAGAAAGCTCGGCTTAGTCATCTCGATCGCCTTACCTGGGCTGCCGCCGGACATTGCCGCAGCCGTTTCCGCGGTTTCGTGAGCTATCCCGGACTGCGCAAGGACCTGCACCACATCCGAAGTCGAGAGCGGACTGAACCGCACCGTGCGACAGCGTGAGCGAACAGTGGGCAGTAAGGCTCCGGGTTTCGATGTGACCAATATGAGGATACGGCCTGCGGGCGGTTCTTCCAAGGTCTTGAGGAGCGCATTTTGGGCCGAACGGTTCATGAGATGAGCGTCGTCGATGATTGCGACGCGGTAAAGCGCCTCCACGGGAGCGTACTTGAACGCGCTTTGCAGATTACGGATAACCTCGATACGAATGGTCTTTTCAGGGGTTTCGATGAAGAGATCCGGGCTCTTCCGGTCAAGGATTTTCCGGCAAGAACGGCAGTCACACAAGGCGTCTCCGGCGGCTTGCCGGCAATTGAGCATCGCGGCGAACCGCAGCGCGGCCGCGGCCTTCCCGATACCCTCGGCCCCTGCGAAGAGATACGCGTGGGCCGGACGCCCAGTAAGGATGGCTCGGCTCAAGAGTGAAAAAACTCTATCGTGTCCGATTATGTGAGACATGCTCTTGGGAGGTAACCGTTCACCGAGCGCCCATGAGTCGCATGGAATCGTGATGGCGCGCGGCGGAGGAGAGATGATACCGATGTGCTTTCACAAAAGTGCGATCGGCGGAGCTTTTGTTGCAAAGCAGGTTTTTCCAACCTCTTTCTAAGAAATTTGTAATTATCGCCGAAAGCGGCGTTTTCTCCTTGAGAAAAACCGGTTTCGGCAATTGTGAAAGTTCTTGGAGAGGGGTCTGAGGAGAAAATTCTTTCAAGAAGGTTTTCCCCAATATTACTATTTGGTTAAGCATTGGTATGAGTCCCCCCGTTCGTCTTCACCGGGCCTGAAGCGATCCCAAACCCGGTGAATCATTGCCTTAGGAGAAGTCTACCATTGCGAACGCAAGCTCATCATCGCTTGACCGGGAAAATCCTATCCAGTTCCAGGACCAAAGGCGAAGCGACGAAGATGGACGAGTATGTTCCGAAGATGATACCGATCAGCAACGCCCACGCAAAATCCTGCAAAACGCTGCTCCCCACGAGGAGCAAGGCTATGACCACAAGGGTGGTGAAGCCCGAGGTCAACAGCGTCCTGGATAGGGTCTGATTGATGGATGCGTTGAAGACATCGGCAAGGGGTTGTTTCCGCATGACCCTAAGGTTGTCGCGGATTCTGTCGCACACCACAATGGTGTCGTTCACGTCGTAACCAATGACCGTGAGCATAGCAGCGAGGATGGTCAGGTTGAACTCTTTGCCCGTCCATACGAAGAAGCCGTAAATGATAATAAGGTCGTGGATAAGACAAAGCACTGCGCCCAGACCCATTGTCCAGGTGAACCGATAGGCCATGTAGATGAGCAAAAGACTCAGCGAGATGATGGTCGCCCACACTGCGTGTCTGCGAAGATCCTTACCCACCTTTGGGCCGACGACCTCTATGCCGCGGACCTCGACGGCGCCTTTGCCTATTCGCTGCTCAAGGGCGCTGATGATCTGGCTTTGAATCTTGTCCGTGCCTTCTTCGGGCAGCTCCATGCGCACGACGTATTCTTCGCCGGCGGCTGCGAACTTCTGAACAGTTATGCTCTTGCTGATGGATTCCAGGTCACGGCGAATATCTTCCGTATCTATAGGTTTGTTGAACTTCAACTGCGCCGTTATACCACCGGTGAAATCGATTCCCAAGTTGATAAAGCCCTTCACCGGGATAGACATCAGCGAAAGCATAAGGAGTACGGCGCTAAAGACGTAGGCGTAACGCCTATTGCCCATGAAGTTAATATTTGTGTTCGGATTTATGAGTTCCACTTCTGATTCCTTTTCAGTAATGGCCGACGGACTGGAGACGGCCCCAAGCCCGGTGAACGCCGGAGGAGAGATTCGTCTCTCCCCCGCGTCGCCCAATCGTAATTTCAAGTGGTTACATCGTTCCCAGCAACCGGTAACCTTATATGCTGATGCGTTTAATCTTCATCACCTGGAACGCATACTCGAAAATGGTTCGCGTCACAAACAGGGCCGTGAACATGGAGACAAGCAAGCCTATCACCAAGGTTACGGCAAATCCCTTGATGGGACCGGTGCCGAATTGAATGAGCGGCAGCGACGCCAAGATAGTGCAGAGATTCGAGTCGAAAATGGTGGAAAAGGCCTTGGTGTAGCCGTTTTCCACTGCGGCTCGTGGTGACTTGCCCATACGCAGCTCTTCACGAATCCTCTCAAAGATCAGGATACTCGCGTCAACGGAAATACCGATGGTGAGCGCAACTCCGGCCAAACCGGGCAACGTAAGGGTAGCGCGAAGGGCCGGTGAAGCCATTATGGCGAAGATCAGCAAGAGGTTTACACACAGCGCCATGGTCGATACGACGCCGGCCCACTTGTAGTAGATCAGCATACCGGTCACGATCATGGCCATACCAAGGAGGATTGCGTTCCGGCCGCTGCGTATGGAATCCTCACCCAAGGACGGACCAACCGTCCTGTTTTCGAGGATCTTCACGGGCGCCGGCAATGACCCCGCCCTAAGGATCAAGGCCAAGTCATGGGCCTCCTCGGGGCTGAACACGCCTTCGATGATGGCCGAACCCCCGGAGATCCTGTCCTTGATAACGGGCGCCGAATAGACTCGGTTATCGAGTATGATGGCGAGGCGCTCTCGGACGTGCTCACCGGTGACGCGCTCGAACTGCACCGCTCCCGAGCGGTTGAATTCCATACCGATGACCAATCTCCCCAAGTTGTCGGGATGCACCTTGGCGTCAACGATGTCGTCCCCGGTCATGAGTATCTTGTTCTGAATGAGCAAGGGCGTTTTGGCTAGACTCCCCGTGCGCTGATTGCGATCCACCTGATAGAGCAATTCATCACCCGGTGGAATGTCGCCCGAAAGCGCAGCCTGAAGGTCGCCCTTCTCATCCACGAGCTTGAATTCAAGCCGTGCGGTCTTGCGGATGATGTCGATTGCGCGGTTGATGTCTTCCTTAAGACCGGGGAGCTGTACCACAATGCGATCCGTGCCTTGCATAACAACGTCGGGCTCGGCCACACCGAACGCGTCTACGCGGTTTCGTATAGTGTCAACCGCTTGCCGCACCGCCCTCTGTTTGAGATTTTCAATTTCCTTGGGGTCCAGTTGGAGCGTGACTTCAGTGCCTTTATCGGTTTCGCTTGTGGAAACCTTCTTGAAATTCTGAAGGCTCGAGGCAACCTTTTGATCGAAAAGAGGCACATCCTCCGGACTTCGGAGCCAAACCGTGAACGAGTCCCCGGAAGTTCGTTGAACATCCTTGTACCCGATCTTTTCGTCCTTCATGATGGAAGACGCCTCAAAGATCGTCTTGTCCACCATAGCCTCTATAGCCTTGTCGGATTGCACTTCGAGAACGAGATACAAGCCGCCCTGGAGATCCAGTCCTTTACGAATGGGATTCGCCGGCAGATGCTTTGCCCACCAGTCGGGAACCGGCCCAACGCTGGGGTATACGAAAAAGGCGCTCAGTGCGAGGACGACGCCGATTATAATCATACGCCACTGAAGACTCCGAATCATCTGTTACTCCTCAGCCGATTTGGACGGGGCGTTCGGGTTTTCCAACCCGGCGATGTAGGCACGGGATACCCGAATCTTAATCTTATCCGCAATTTCCAAGTGGACGACATTGTCCGTAATTGATACGATGCGTCCGAATAGACCGCCCGTGGTTATCACGGCGTCGCCTTTTTTCAAATTCTTCAGCATTTCTTCATGGGTTTTGCGCTGCTTAATTTGCGGTCTCATAATGAAGAAATACAAAACCCCAAGTACAAGAATAAATGGCAAAAACGCCATTAAACCACTGGGATCGCCGCCTGCCTGACCCTGAGGGGCCGCCATTGCGTAAGCCGTGTCTATCATTCCAGCCTCTTTTCTGATTAACCGGGCTTGAGACGGCTCCGCACCCGGTGAACGCCGGAGGAGAGATTCATCTCTTCTCCGAACCACTCTATCGTTATCATAGACGTCCAACCCGCTCCCGTTGAGCGGTTACGCCTTATTCATCCTCTTCATCCACATCCGTGACAAATCGTCGAGCGAACTCAGGAAAATTATCATCCCGAATAGCGCCGCGGATATTCTCCATCAACTGAAAATAATAGTACAGATTGTGAATTGAGGCCAATCGCAATCCGAAAATCTCTTTTTCTTGGAATAAATGTCTCAGGTAGGCCCGGGAATAGCTTCGGCACAGGGCGCAACTGCAATGAGGATCGACTGGGCCTAGATCGTCACGATGTCGGGCGTTCCGTATGTTAAGGACTCCCTGAGAGGAAAACAGTGCGCCGTTCCTGGCGTTTCGCGTGGGCATCACACAATCAAAAAGATCCACACCACAAGCCACGGCGTCCAAAATGTCGCGCGGCTTACCTACCCCCATCAGATACCGGGGAGCTTCACGAGGCAGCAGGGCCGCCGTAGTCCCCACCATTTCAACCATGAGTTCACGGGGCTCACCTACGCTCAATCCGCCTATGGCGAAACCGTCCAAGGGCAGCGACGTGAGACTCCGGGCGCTCGTCTCCCGCAGGTCCGGAAACATCGAACCTTGTACTATGCCGAACAAAGCAGGGTCAACCTTTTTTTTGGCGGTCAGGCAACGCTGCGCCCACCTCGTGGTTCGTTCCAAAGCGTCTTGGGCGGCCTCCCGAGTCACGGGATACCCCCGAACATCATCCAGGCACATGATGATGTCAGCGCCGAGCGCTTCCTGCACCTGTACGCTCAGCTCGGGCGTGAACTCATGCCGAGAGCCGTCGAGATGAGACTGGAACACCACCCCTTCTTCCGTGATCTTACGCAGTCCCGCAAGGCTGAAGAATTGAAAGCCCCCGCTGTCCGTGAGGATTGCGCCGTCCCAATTCATGAACCTGCGCAGGCCGCCCATCTTGCTCACCAATTGGTGACCGGGACGCAGATACAGGTGATAGGCGTTTCCCAGGATAAGCCGGTAACCAATACCCTTGAGTTCCTCCGGAGATACGGCCTTCACCGTGCCGCGTGTTCCCACGGGCATAAACGCCGGCGTAGGAATCTCGATCCCACGCAGCGTTACCGTCCCCGTTCGTGCGGCGGAACCTACGCTTTGATGTTCGACTGTGAAGGAAAAACCCATTATGTTCCATGAAACCGAATTGTCACTTCAGCCCGTAGGCTGCGTGCGCTGTGTAGAGCTCCCGTTCTATCGGAAGAAGCTGATTTGACGCAGCTTCACCCCTGAAGCGTCCGTGGGCGTATACCGCACGAACCGAGCCGGGGATTCCTTGTCCGCATAGTATTCGAAGCCCGGCCATTGGTCGTACCCGTCGGTCTTCACGTCGTCAACCACGAGCCAGGGCGTCCACTGAACGCCGTCTTGGGAAATGTCCACATTGAACTTTTGGGGCACGGCGGTCTTGTCCGTCCACACGATGCGCATACGCGAGATTGGGACCACCGAGCCGAGATCCAGGGTCAGCTCGGCGCCGGGGCCGGGGATCTCCAAGGATCGCTCACCGGGATAGCCCTTGAGTACCCGCATCCCGCCGTCGTGAGGCTTCCCGTTCACCAGGAGCTTCGCGTGCGCCGCGTAATCCGTGAAGTATGAGTCGTACGGCTCTTGAAGTTTGTCGTGCTCCATGAGGGGCAGCTGGAAGATGCGGGTCTTAATCTCGGCGGCGAGGGCCTTGGCCAAAATGTAGTTGGCGCCGTTGGTGAGATGGCACCAATCCGTGAACACCCACTCGTTTACGTTGTCGTAAATCCCCGTGAGATCTATCACACGGAAATCCATCTCGGCGCCACGCTCTTTGATTCGTTTCACAAAGGCGTCATACGTCTCGGCCGCGTCATAGAAGCCGATCTTTTGCATTCCGGTGATGCTCTCGATCTTCTGCTCCATTGGAGTGCGCGGCTTCTTGGAATTGCGGAACATGGGCTGCAAGGCGAACACGTGCGGGACGCCGTCGCTCTCGAGAGCCTTGTGGTAAATGGCCATGACATCGGCCACTTGCCCGATGTTCTTATCCCGGATCGCCAACATCTCCGGGGTGGCGTCCTGACCGTGGGCGGCGAACCCACGGTTCTCCATAAGAATACCGGGGCCTTCCCCTTCCTTCATGGCCAGCCAGGTGAAGAAGTAGGTATTCCTCTTCAGCCACAAGGTGGCGTAATTCATGAAACCCTTTTTGCTCATGTCCATAACTTCGGAAACTACCTCAAAGTACGGGCCTTCGGTGAAGTAGTTCCAGTCCCGGAGCGGCCGTGCGACAGTGTGCACTTCGTTGGCGCCGTCCAAGGCGACCACCATGTCGGGGTTCCATAGCCGGAGCTTCGCAAGGTAGCGCATGAGGTTGTTTTGATAGACGTATCCCGGCACCCCGGCGTTGATGACGCGGATCTTCTTGTTCCCGATTTTCTCACGCACTTGCGGGTCGGCGTTGAGGATTTTTTGGATCAGGTGCGGTATAGTCCATCTAAAGGTGACTTCGTAGAAATCCGCAACCGCATCGGCAGGGGGAACCGGGCCGCGGCCGTAGACCACCGACGCGCCCGTCATAATAATGCGAAACTCATCCGCGGGCTTCTCCCTTGGGGCGTCCAGGAAATCCTTGAAGTTCTCGTCATTGATGAACTCCATGGAATTCCCGAGGCGGGTGTTTCGCACGGCTGCGAAGCCGGGGGTGGGTTCATAGCCGTATTGAGGCGCCACCACCTGGGAGCTCTGTCGCGCAAGATCCAGGTTCTTGCCTTTGTAGGCCTGACCGAGAGGAGACGCCTTGATCTTCAGATAGGCGTAGTATTCGAGTCCGGCAAGGACTCCCATAGAGACGGCCACAAGAAATAGGATATATATGACGCCGAAGATGAACTTGACCAGCGTGCTTGCCTTCTTGGTTTGCCGCTCAACAGCGGGCGGCTTGCCGGTGGACGGCGCCGTCGTGGCGGCGTTTGATTCTCCTTGTGTGGCGGTATCGGGTTTCGTCGGGTCGGGCATTCGGTCCTCCGAAAAGTGTAACGAAGCTCAAAGGCGGCTCTGAAGCGGATCCGCTGAAGGGCGCTGGAGCGCAGAAGCTTAAAGGGTGTATTTTTACAACAAAATACGCGCAAAATGCAAGTCCGGGAGAAAAATCTCGACGAACCTATTGTAAAGAGAATTGAACTGAGATATAAATTATCGTTTAATATTGTTTGCACGGGTGAGCCCAGGCTGACCCGACACTGGAGATAAAGATGCCTGTTAAGATGAAATCCAATCGGGGCGCAGCCAAGAGATTCACTATCCTCAAGAGCGGCAAGATTAAACGCAAAAAAGCTTACAAAAGCCACATCTTGACGTCAAAATCCACCAAGCAGAAGAGAAATCTCCGGCAAGGCGGGTATATCGAAAAATGTGACGCAAAGCAGATTATGAGGCTGCTCCCCTACGGATAAGCCCCTCCCCGTAGACCCGCAGCGATGATCCATCGAGAATGCGCAGACCACGCACACGTACAAAGGGGCGGTTCGGAGGCAAAATGAGTCACCTCCGATCGTCACCGGCGCAGAGCAGCGCACGGCCGGAGACCCTTTACGAATTTTGAAGGAGATTTGAATGCCCAGAGCACGAAGCGGCCCCGCAACCAGGGCCAGACGCAAAAAAATACTTAAAGCCGCTAAGGGATACGTCGGCGGAAGAAGCCGCACGTTTAAGCAAGCCCGGGAGACCGTCGAAAGAGCCTGGTGCTACGCATATCGTGATCGCCGAGTGCGACGCCGTGACTTCCGCCGACTATGGATCACGCGAATTTCCGCAGGGACTCGTCTGAACGGCCTGACGTACAGCCGCTTCATCGCAGGCTTGAACAAGGCCCAAATCGGCCTGGACAGGAAGATCCTCTCCGACCTGGCCATTAGTGACCCCGCCGGATTCGCTTCCATCGTGCAGCAGGCAAAGACCGCATTAGCCGGTTGAGCGCACAAGGCGCCGTAGCTCCTTACCTGAACGGCGCCTTACCCCACACCGAAACTCCGTGTCCGGCTCGAGGCAGGAATGAAAGAGCGTTTAGACAGCCTGAAGCAGGAGACCTTGGCCGCTATCGCCCAATGCGGCGATGAAAAGGCCCTTGCCGACATTCGCGTACGCATTTTGGGTCGAAAAGGCCAACTCACGTCAATCTTAAGGGGTCTAAAAGACCTCTCGCCCGAACTCCGTTCAGAGATGGGGCAAACCGCAAACGTCATCAAAGCGGAACTCGAAGCCGCATTCGACACCGCGAGCCGTGAACTCGTCGAGGCCCAGGAACGCGCCGCGCTGGCCTCCGAGTTTGTGGACGTGACCCTGCCCGGACGCCGCTCCTCCATCGGTAAGAAACATATACTCCATCGCGTGACCGATGAACTTATCGAGGTCTTCGCGGGCCTGGGGTTCCAATTGGCCGAAGGCCCTGAAGTGGAACTCGATTACTACAACTTCGAGGCCCTGAACATCCCCAAAGATCACCCCGCCCGTGACATGCAGGACACATTCTACTTCTCGGATAACGTGGTTCTCAGAACCCACACGTCACCCGTGCAGATTCGGTCGATGGAGAAGAGTCGGCCTCCCGTGCGTGTTATCTGCCCCGGTAAGGTCTACCGTCGTGACGCGGACATCACCCACTCACCCATGTTTACCCAAATAGAGGGATTGCTTGTGGATAAGGGGATCTCCTTCGCGGACCTCAAGGGGACGCTCATCGCCTTCACGAAGGTCTACTTCGGCGACAACCTCAAGCTTCGCTTCAGACCCAGCTTCTTCCCCTTTACCGAACCCTCGGCCGAAGTGGATATTCAGTGCGTGATCTGCGGCGGAAGCGGGTGCAGAACCTGCTCGTTCACCGGCTGGCTCGAGATCCTCGGCTCCGGGATGGTGGACCCCGCGTTGTACTCTTTCGTGGATTATGACCCGGAAGTCTACACGGGATTCGCCTTCGGTATGGGCATAGAGCGCATCGCCATGCTGAAGTACGGTATACCGGACATCCGCACCTTCTACGACAACGACGTGCGCTTCCTCCAACAGTTCTAATCACCGCTTCGCCGGCGAAGAGAATCAGAAGACCCATGAATTGGGGAGAATCCTTCCGACAAAGGTTCTCCCACGCATTCCTTGTCGAATCGCGAACCGGTATGACACACTACATCATAGAATGAGGTGACGTATATGCTCGTCAGCTTCAAATGGCTGAAAGAGTTTGTGGATATAGAGCAGAGCCCCGAAGAGATCGCGGAACTCCTTACCATGGGCGGAATCGAGATAGAGTCCGTCACATGGGTGGGGAAGGAGCTTGCATCCGTGGTGACCGCCCGGGTCGAGGAAGTCGCTCCTCACGGCGACTCCGGCAAACTCCGGACCGCCCGCATAAACCTCGGGAAGCTGGAATGCACGGTGTTGTGCGGCGCTCCCAATGTGGCTGCGGGTCAAATCACGGCATACGCGGGACCGGGCGTTACGCTGCCCTCGGGGTTAATCATCGAGGAAAAGGTCATTCAGGGCTTCAGCTCACCCGGGATGCTCTGTTCCGAAAAAGAACTCGGCCTCACTGACGATGCGGCGGGCATCTTGGTCCTACCCGACGATACACCCATCGGCGTCCCCCTTACCCAGGCCCTCCCCTTTGTTGAGGACTGCATACTTGAAACATCGGTTACGCCAAACCGCGGGGACTGCCTCTCCATTTTGGGCACGGCCCGGGAAGTCGCCGCCCTCTTGCGGAAACCGTGGCGCCTCCCGGAATTCACCCTCGCAGAAGGCGATCCCCCTATTCAGGAGCGACTGACCCTCGAGGTGCCGGCAGCCGAGGATTGCCCCAGGTACGTGGCCCGTATGGTCCAAGACATCCGCATTGCTCCGTCGGAGTTGGCCACACGTGTGAGACTCACACGCTCCGGGGTGCGGCCTATCTCGAACGTGGTGGACGTCACGAATATCGTGCTCCTCGAATGCGGTCAGCCGCTCCATGCCTTTGATTACGATTTGCTCGAGGGTCACAAAATTGTGGTGCGACGATGCGAGCCCGGTGACACCTTCACCACCCTGGACGGTGTGGAGCGCAAGCTCCCGCCCAACGCTCTTATGATTCGCGATGGAGCGCGTCCCGTAGCGCTTGCCGGCGTGATGGGCGGCCTCAACTCGGAGATCAACGACGGAACCACCCGCACGCTCATCGAGAGCGCCTGTTTCGAGCCCTTTGGCGTACGACGCACATCAAAGGCCCTGGGGCTCTCTACGGAGGCCTCCTTTCGTTTTGAGCGGGGTGTTGACCCGGTCGGCAGTCTGTGGGCTGCAAACCGCTGCGCTTACCTCACGGCCAAGGCGGCCGGCGGTGTGGTCCTCAGGGGGTATCTCGACGCATATCCCACGCCCATCGTTCGCCGCACGATCGGCGTGCGACCCACGAAGATCAACGAGATCCTGGGCACGGACCTGAAAACGTCGGCCATACGCGATTTTCTGCTATTCCTCGGGATCGGCGTCGAGGAGCAGGGAGAAGGGCTTGTGTGCCATCCCCCATCATGGCGTTGGGACCTGGAACGAGAAGTGGACATAGCGGAAGAGACCGCCCGCATGTTGGGATTCGATAATATCCCCATCACCCTGCCCCGCATTGATTCTCTCCCGGATGATTCCCGTCAC
>JBBRBO010000012.1:0-52526 GCA_038205805.1 Desulfomonilales bacterium | reverse complement strand
TCTTCGTAAGTTCTTTCAGGTTTAGATTCGCGCATGTTCAAAGCCCAACTGAAACGAACGGGTCAGTAGCAGCAGTTTTTATAAAAAACCAGGCGGGAATTATGGATAGTTTCAATTCCCACTCCGACAGCCTCCTAGGGGGCTTTACCCAACTCACATCTGCGTCGGCCCGCTTCAGCTTGTTAATGACACATTGCATGAACTCTTGAACTGCCTCGGGTAGCTCGAGGGCTATGAAGCAGCGGTATTCATTCATCTTTAATCTCCTCATACTTGATTACTATAATAAGATTTGCCGTCGATTCAAGAATCCAAATCATCAATGTCAAGTTCAGTGCCTCAGGCTGTAAACCACTCCAGATCACGAGCAGCAAGCAGCGAGCTGTTACAGTTCAAAACAACCTGAATAAACGCTTTGTCCAAAAAAATTTGTTCGAATGGTGTTTCGCCCTACAACGTGACTTATGGTTCGCGGAAAACGACAAGTTTGCTCCCAGCGTGTGTTACGGGCAAATAACCTGATTTAATGTTCGGCAAAAGAGGAGAACTCATACCTTATTGATATTTCTAACAAGCGATACATGCGGTTGTGCAAGTCTCATTGTGGGGTTAGGTTACAGAGGCTTGCCGAATCCCCGCTTCTCGGGAGCTGCGTTGTAAAGCGTCATAGCCTCGGGTAAGAAAGCCTTCAGTTTCTCAATACGGTCTTCACCAGGGGGATGCGTAGAAAGCCAGACGGGTATGGGCGGCTTAGCAAGCTCTAACATTCGTTGCCATAACTGAATTGCGGCTTCGGGATTGTAGCCGGCTTTGGCCATGTAGAGCATCCCAATCCGATCTGCTTCGAATTCATGAAGTCTACTAAACGGCAGAATGATACCTACCGTGCCCCCCATGCCCATCGCGGCCAGCAGAAGTCGCGTCTTTTGATCAAGAGCGCCGCCCGTTTTTTGTTTGATAATCTCACCACCGGTAGTCAAGACGCCTCTTATGGCAAGCTGTTGGCTCATCCTCTCGGCGCCGTGTCGCGCTACGGCATGTGCGACTTCGTGACCTATAACCGCGGCTAAGCCAGCTTCGTTACGCGCAAAAGGCACGATTCCCGAGAAAACAACTATTTTGCCACCGGGCAGACAAAAAGCGTTGGGAATGTCTTTTTCCAAAACGCGCACATCCCATGCGAAGCCGGGTTTGTCCATTTGTTCTGCTGCTTTGCTGATGCGATCGGAAACTGTTTTCACAAGTTCCGTCAGGCGCGTGTCCTGGGAAGCCGGAATCTGCGCCTTCACCTCTTTGAATGCGTTGACGGCGAGAGCATTGAGTTGTTGGTCGGATACTATATTGAATTGTCTGCGGCCCGTGTGGGGAACAGTAGCGCAGGAGAGAGTCAACAGGCACAAAATGATACTCATGGGAGCAAACATTTTACTCTTAGATGATTGCTTGAGTGAAATTTTCATGTTAATCTAAAACTTAGACTTCAACCGTGAGGTAAAGCCTTGAAGTGTAAAAAATGTGGATACATAAGTCACGATTATAGTCACATTTGTCCCTCGTGCAAAAAGACGCTAACGGCGGAGCGTGAGGATCTCGGGATTTATTTTGAACAGCCTGAGGTAGTTTTTGATGAGTTTTTTACCGGCCCATCCAGCGCGTATCGGCCAGCGAAAAGTAAAACCACTCAGGAAGCGGAATTGGATCTTGGGACTGGAGAAGATTTCGAGTTCACCTTAGATTGAGCCCCCTGGTTCAATCTTCCGGGTCGAGCGGCCACATCTCTTTAGATATAAGCGCCTCACGCAGAACTTTCAATCCCTGATTCATTGCAGGAATACCTGCGTAGATGGCGCACTGGAACATGGTTTCCGCTATATCTTTTGGTTGGCAGCCTACGTTGAGAGCCGCATGAATATGTAGTCGCAACTCCTCCGCCTTGTCCAAACACATGAGGGCCGCTACCGCCACGAGTTGTCTCGTGGGATGAGGAAGAACTTCTCGGGCGTACATGTCGCCTGTTATAAAGACCGAGAGATCTTTTGCCATGGTCTTGTCGAAAGATCTCCACAGCTCGAAAGGACGCTCTCCGGAATAATCATTGAAGTAAAGCCCTGCAACCCTGCTGATTTTACTCTTTTTCTCTTCGTTCATCATCGCTCCCTACTTCTACGACAAGGCCGTCATACGCCACCAGAACGTCTCCTGGTAAGTTGAAGTCACGCGCAACCTCCGCCACTCGCTCTTGCCATTCCGACTGATCTCTTGGCGGCGCATACGGGGATCCACCGGCAGGCGGAGCCAAAGGCTTTTGCGGTTTAGATTTTTTCATATAGGAATTAGCGAGGTCATCGGGTATAGCTTCACCGTCGGATATATGCACAAGATATGATGCATCGCAGCGCCAACGGTGAATAAAATCCATCGCTTTCTGGAAACTCATATGAAACGGGCGATTAAACTCCGGTTCATTGAACCAATGAGATTGCATAACAAGAATGTTAGCCTCTCGAAGAATTTCAGGCTCTTCCGGTATATCAATGAAGTCCGATGTGTATACCAGCTTTGCTTTTCCAGTCTCTGTGCTACTCGTAATAACATAACCCACTGACCCCGCAGCGGAAGGCCCGTGAAAAGTCTCGAACGGCGTAACTGACGTCTCAAGCCCTTCCAGCGCCGTGCCGGGAACCGCCACTCTTGGCTCTAGCAGAGAACCGATAAGATACCCGAATCTTGCTTCTATTCCTCTCCACGCTGTAGTCGTGGCGTATACGGGAATGGGCTTCCAGTGATCCGTAGGAAGCGAGCGTTTATAGACCAGCAGATCGTCCAGTCCGAGGAAGTGATCTCCATGCTCATGGGTAATCAAGACAGCGTCCGGTTTCACCATGTTCGCCTGTTTCATCTGGAGCTGTATATCCGGCCCGCAGTCTATTAAGAGACGTTCCGCTGTTTCTACTAACAGACTAGTCCGCAAGCGCTGTTCCCCGGAAAGCCGCATTTTTGCACACACGGCGCAGTCGCAAGAATGCTCGGGGAGACGCCAAGCGGCCCCTGTTCCCAAAAATGTGACTTTCATACGCGTGCTCCTTTGGGCGCTCACGAGATTGCGGGTGAATGCGTGAGGATTTGAGACGCGGTGGGAAGATTCTCTTCTATTTCCCGCGATAGACAATGAGACCATGGGTAAGATCATACGGTGACAGCGCTACCGTAACTCTGTCACCTAAAAGCACCTTAATTCTAAACCTCGACATGCGGCCTGACAGCTTGGTTCTGATGCTCCTGCCGTCTTCAGTTTCTACCTGATACATTCCTCCGGAGTGGACTTTCACCACCGTTCCTTCAACTTTTACGTTATCTTCTCGACTCACTTGTATTCACCTTCTTTCAACGCTGCAACGTGAGTTGCCATTTTAATTGACCAATAGATCATTGATAGTTGCTTAAAATATGTCAAATTTGCCGACCGTAAGTTTCGCGAGCGCGCTTTAGATCCTCGGGAGTGTCAACTTCTATCGAGTCGTATTCCGTTATGACTACTTTCAGCCGGAAACCATGCTCGAGTGCGCGTAGCTGCTCCAGACCTTCGGCTTTTTCCAAAAAGCTTGGACCCAAAGCGGCAAATTTTTGGAGGAAATCATTCCTGTACGCGTAAATACCGTGATGTTTATAAAACGCGGATTCCGGTGCCGAGCGGCGAAAATACGGGATTGTGGATCGAGAAAAATAGAGCGCAAAACCTTCGTGGTCAAACACGGTCTTCACGGCATTGGGATGCGTTATTTCCTCACTGCGAATTATTTTGTAAATGAGCGTACTCATGGGAATGGAGGGATCATCCACTAGCGGCTGAGTGACTTGGTGAAGCATTTCAGGTTCAAAGAGTGGTTGGTCCCCCTGAATATTTACCACAATATCCGTATCGCCCAGAGCGAGCCGCGCCGCAGCCTCTGCAATACGATCAGTACCGCAGGCGTGTGTTGTAGCCGTAGCGACACCTTTACAACCGTGAAGAGCCGCCACATTTAAAATCTCTGACGAATCCGAGGCTATATACAGGTCCGTCAAGAGCTCGCAAAGCAATGCGCGATCATAAACCCGCGCTATCATGGGTTTACCGCAAATATCCGCAAGCGGTTTCCCGGGAAAGCGAGTCGATTCAGCTCGCGCCGGTATAAAGCCTACAATCCGTTCAGAAACTTCGGTACTCAAAAGACGCGCAGTAACCTCCTGCGAATGAGTTTTCTTATAGGAGGCGCTCTTATTCGCTTTCAGAGAATTTCCTCTGCCGTTGCTTGCAATTCCATAACGATACTTCTGATCTTTTCTTCATCCATTTGCAGGAAGACGGGCATGACCACCAATCGTGATAAAAGCTCGGAACTCTGCGGTAGCATATCACGCGAATACTGAATGTCCTTCCCATATATTGCCCCACCAAACGGACACGGTCCGGGCCAGGCCGTTTTCTTTTCGAGCACGTGCTCCCAATTCGGCAAGAAATGCCAGAAGTTATTCTTAAAATAGATAGCCGCAACACCCTTGTCAGCAAGAGCCGTTTGGAACTTCGCTGCCTTTTCAGCATCGGGTAAGAAGAAACACACATGTGTGTAACTATCTCGACCCTTTTCCGGAAGAGCGCGCATGGTAATGTTTTCGTTGCTCTCTAAGGTTTCTCGTATCAGCTCCTGATTCTGCTGCTGTCTTTGCAACATGTCGTCGAGCTTGCCGATTTGAGCTAGCCCGATGGCGCCTTGCATTTCCGTCATTCTATAGTTGAACCCGAGAAAGCGCCTTCCTTCCATCGCTCGACCCACCTCAGGATTGTGGTCATGGCCGTGGTCAGCGTACTCGGACGCTCGAAGATAGAAGTCGCGATCATTACTAATTACCATGCCGCCTTCACCGGTGGTGATCGTCTTGTAAAAGTCGAAACTAAAGGTGCCTATGTCGCCCCAGGTGCCCAGCTTCTTTCCACCCACCGAGGCCCCGAGCGCCTGAGCCGTATCTTCTATGACCTTGATGTTGTGTTTACGGGCTATCTCGATGATTTCCTGGATTCGGCAAGGTGAACCAAGCATGTGCACGGGAATGACGGCCCTCGTCTTGTCCGTAATTTTTCTTTCAAAATCCGCTGGGTCAAGGTTCAGAGTTTCGTCCACTTCCGCCGGCACGGGAACGGCGCCCGCTTCTATAATCGCTTCAAAAGTGGCTATGAACGTGAAACCCTGCGTAATAACTTCGTCACCGGGTCCAACTCCGAGCGCAGCCAAAGCCACTCTTAGTGCAGCGGTGCCTGATGATACGGCATGCGCGTAGACAGCGCCGGTGTAATCAGCGAATTTGTCCTCAAATTCCTTTACTTTGTATATTCCCTTGCGTTCGTTCTTAAATTCATAGCGAAACAAGATCCCGGTATCCAGTGTCTCGTTGATCTGTTCCTTTTCCGTTTCCCCGATCCACTCATAGCCCGGCATGAATCCTCCTGAACCGATTGCGACCTATATTCTACCGCTGCCGACGGTCAAAGAGACAGCTACTGTTCACTGACTTATTTGGTAGTGTTCGAATCAAACACCGTCAAGTGGTCGCTCGCTGCGACTACTATACATTGATCACGAGGTAGTATTAACACAATTTTGCTGTTCCCTGGGGCAAAAAACAATTTTGGACTCGAGTTCACCGTCTCATGTGTCTAGTACATTCCAAATGCGGCTAGATAAATGCGCGCCGCTTCATCGGGACCCAGTAGTCTAGGATTATTCTCCACCGGCCTGGTGACCTTCAGAGCCGCGTCAACCATACTCAGAATATCGTCTTCCGGAACGCCCAAGTCGGCAAGAGTGGCCGGAATGCCGATGTCCTCACACAGAGAGCGCACTGCTTCCACAGCGGCCAACCCGGCCAGACGCTGGTTCAAGTCCTCCACAGGTTCGCCAAGAGCCTTTGCAATGAGCGCGAATTTTTCTTCTGCTGCAGGTACGTTAAAGGCCATTACGTGCGGAATCAGCACAGCGTTCGCCAGGCCGTGCGGTATGCGATAAAAGCCGCCCAGAGGGTACGCCAGCGCATGCGCTGCGCCCACACCGGCATCGGCCAACGCCATGCCGCCCAGCAGCGATCCGAGCATCATATTTTCCCGTGCTACTATATCATGCCCATGATATACCGCCTTGCGCAGACTTTGCCCAATGAGACGTATGGCGGTTAAGGCAAGCGCTTCAGTAAAGACCGTCGAGGCCCGCCCAGTGACCGACTCAACGGCATGAGTAAGGGCATCCATGCCTGTGGAGGCAGTAACATCCGGAGGCAAGTCAAGCGTCAGCTCGGGGTCCAGCAATGCCACAGAAGGGTAGAGATAAGGACTATTGATGCCGCCCTTGACCTTTGTGTCTCTATTAGTGAATACGGCGGTGAACGTGACTTCCGCGCCTGTACCGGCGGTGGTGGGGATCATGACGGTGGGGAGACCCTCTTTTTCTACTTTGTTGAGCCCCACATACGATTCGGCCGGTTTGTCATTAGTGATGAGCACGGCAGCCGCCTTTGCCGTATCCATGGCGCTTCCGCCTCCCATACCGATGACACACTCGGCGCCGAATTCCCTACCTATTCCGGCTGCGGATTCCGCATTGTCGAGATAGGGTTCCGGTTCCACTTTATCGTAAAACGCGACTTCTACTCCCGAGTTCTTTAGCACGGATGAGGCACGATCAAGTGTTCCTAAAGTGGCTAATGCAGGATCAGATACCAAAAGGCACTTGCTGACCGACATCTTTGCTACCAGAGCGCCCACATCGCTCAGCGAACCCCTTCCGCTCAGAATCTTTGTAGTAAAATGAAAGCTCTTTAGTTGCTCAAGCATTTGGCGCCCTCTTTTTTCACCGCTCTTAAACCGTATATGTATAACACAAACCCATCGGCCCTTCAATAGCAGCGCGCTTGTCCGGCATTTTTCGCCCATTCCACATATTCAACGCTCTCTTACATTTCTCTCATGGTTGTGCTAATAAATAAAGATTCAGGATTGCGTATTCAGGAGGCTTGACAGTGCTGGAGATTCTTAGCCGCGGGTTCCAAGACGTTCGACAGTACCTACACGGTATGCGAACCATTACCGAAGAAAACTTGAGTGAAGCTCTCAGGATGATCCGCGTGTCGTTATTGGACGCAGACGTTGAATTCGGGGTAGTTCGTTCCTTTCTGGACCGCGTAAAAGAGCAGGCTCTCGGCGAAATCGTTCAGTTGAGCGTCAAGCATAAGGATCGCAAGTTCAAGGTAACACCCGGTGAGCACTTCATTAAAGTATGTCACGACGAGTTGGTGCGTCTCATGGGACCTGAAAACTCGTCGCTCAACCTGAGCGCTCGCCCAGTAAGTAGCGTAATGATGGTGGGACTACAAGGTTCCGGAAAAACCACTACTGCCGGCAAGTTAGCGCGATACCTTCAAAAGAAAGGGAAAAAACCTCTATTGGCGGCGGCGGACATCTACAGGCCGGCCGCAGTGGAACAGCTCAAGAAATTGGGCGCCGACCTTGGTGTGCCGGTTTATCATCGAGAAGGCGCAACTCCCCCTGAAATATGCCGAGAAGCCCTGGAAGAGGCCGAACGCAAGAACTGCGACTTAGTAATCTTCGATACGGCCGGCCGCTTAACCATTGATGAACCTCTCATGACCGAGCTACAGCGCATCCAGCTCACGTCATCCCCCACCAATATCCTACTTGTATGCGACGCTATGATTGGCCAGGAATCGGTGAACGTGGCGCGGGCCTTTAACCAAAGTATTACGCTTACGGGATTTATTCTTACAAAACTCGACGGTGACGCACGCGGCGGAGCCGCCATCTCCATAAAGGAGGCTACGGGCTTACCCATCAAATTCGTGGGTATGGGCGAGGGACTGGATCGCCTGGAGGAGTTTCGTCCTGAAGGTCTCGCCTCCCGCATATTAGGTTTTGGAGACGTAGTAGGTCTCGTCAAAGATTTTGAGGAGGTGGTGGACGAGAAAAAGGCCGAAGAAGACGCGGCTCGGATGTTGAGCGGAAATTTCGGCTTTGATGATTTCCTCAATCAGATTCGTTCCATCAAGAAAATGGGGCCTCTACAAGATCTTGTGGAAAAACTCCCGTTCTTCGGAAATATGGCTTCCGGTGTTAAGGTGGATGATTACGAGCTGGTCAAGGTCGAAGCGATCATCAACTCCATGACTAAAAAGGAACGTAAGCTACCGGACACCATTGATGAGAGCCGTATAAAGCGCATCTCCCAAGGCTCGGGCCGAAAAGAAATCGAAGTCAGCGAGTTACTCACGAAGTTCAAAGATATGCGAGACCTAATGGTGGCCATGGGTGGGGGAAAAGTCCGGGGCCGCTGGAAAGGGATGAAAGGTCTTAAAAAAATGCTGGGTAGAGGCATACCCGGCCTTGGACCCGACCAGGTAAGCGCTCTAGGTCCTGATGGCCCATATGGCTTACCGGAAGTAGGTCCCAGTAAACAGATCTCGAAAAAGGTAATAGAGAAGAAGCGCAAGAAGAGCAAAGAAGCGCGTCAGGCGCGAAAAAAATCGAAAAAGCGATAATAGCCCACTTTCGTAATTGCCTCTCTCGCACGAAACGCTTACAATTCGGACTCTGACGGACGGAATAGTCGGTCCGTAGCCAAAAGCAGAATGGAGGAAAGAATGTATTTGTTGCAGCCGATTGGATGTATCCTGCTGGGTTTTCTTAGCGCAATGCTAAGCTATTATAACAGGAACCTCTACGTCAAATTCATCGATGACATTTGGGGACGAGAAGAAGAAGAAAGCGTAGCCTCCAAGGTAGGAAGAGGCTTCATCTACGGGCTATTGTTTCCGTTGTTTTTTGTGCTGTTGCTGATAGGGCTAATCGTGTTGGTGATTTTCGTGGTTATCGCAGGAATCATTGCTGCGTTGGTGCTGGTCGCCGTTTGGATCACAGAAAAGTTGTTACCCAATCAACTCATTGGGAATGCGGTAATCAGTATCTTTCATAAGCTCGACATCAAGGGCGCTCCCGTCCCGGAGACACAAACCACTATTGACAACCCTCCGGTGGTGCAGGACGAATCTCAGCCCCGAGTATAAGCGAGGGAAACCAATCGACTATTGGCTATAACCGCCGAAGTGGCTACGGTCCCTGCTTGCGATCACGATAACCTTTTTTTGTAGCCGATTAGTACGTCGGTCTTACACTGATCCGTTATTCAACGAACATCCTGCCGAAGATCAAGAGAGATCGGTTCGCCCAACCAGAATGGCGAGTCCGATCTCTTGCTGTATGTATATCAAAGTATTATTACGCCGTTCTAAAACGGAGCTGCGCCGCGTGAGGATGTTACCTGCTCGCTATTAGACGCTTTTCGAGATCCTCCAATTCGTCCGCGAGCTTTTTTGGCAAACGATCGCCAAAAATCTTGTAGTATTCCCGAATCAGCGGCGTCTCCTCCAACCAACCTTCCACATCGACGTCGAGAAGCGTATTTAGAGCTTGTTTACTCATCTGGAGCCCCCTTGTGTCAAGGGAATCTTCATCAGGGAGGCGTCCAATGGCTGTATCCATACCCTTTGCCTTACCCGTTCCTCTCTCGAATATCCATTTCAGCACTCGGCTGTTTTCCCCATATCCGGGCCACAAGAAATTGCCGTTTCTGTCTCTTCGGAACCAGTTGACATAATAAATCCGAGGTAACTTGCTCTGGTCTGCACGTCCCCCCATTTCCAACCAATGCGCGAAATAGTCACCCATGTGATAACCGCAAAACGGCAACATCGCCATTGGGTCCCGGCGCAGTTGTCCTACTTTTCCTGCGGCGGCAGCCGTGGTTTCGCTACTGATTATAGAGCCGAGAAAGGCTCCGTGCTGCCAATCGAAGGCTTCCGTGACCAAGGGAACCACATTTGCTCTGCGTCCTCCAAACAGAATGGCGTCAATGGGTACACCTTTCGGATCTTGCCATTCCGGAGCGCACACCGGGCACTGCTTAGCAGGCGTGGTAAAACGCGCATTGGGATTCGCAGCCGGTGTGGGAGACGCAGGTGTCCAATAGCGTCTTAGCCAATCTATCAATTCCGACGGTAAATCGTCCGTCATGCCTTCCCACCAGACATCTCCGGACGTAGTAAGAGCGCAGTTGGTGGATATTGAGTTTCGGCCGGCGGCTAAGATGGCATTCAGATTGGTATTGATGCTGGTGCCCGGAGCCACCCCAAAAAAACCCGCCTCGGGGTTAATGGCATACAATCTGCCGTCTTCACCGAATTTCATCCAAGCAATATCATCGCCGATGGTTTGCACACGCCAACCTGGAATGGTGGGATTCAACATTGCCAAATTCGTTTTGCCACAGGCTGAAGGAAATGCGCCGGTTACATACCGGAATTCACCTTCCGGATTGATAAGTTTCAGAATCAGCATGTGTTCCGCCATCCAACCCTCTTCTTTTGCCTGGACGGACGCGATGCGCAATGCGTGACACTTCTTACCGAGAAGAGCGTTGCCGCCGTAGCCCGAACCGAATGACCAGATCTCTTTTGTCTCAGGGAAATGACATATATATTTGTGCTCGGCGTTGCACGGCCACGAACGATCCGCTTCGCCTTCCCTCAAAGGCGCTCCCACAGAATGCAATGCGGCGACGAAATCGCCATCAGGTCCCAAGACGTTCAGCACTTCGGAACTAACGCGGGTCATGATGTGCATATTCGCCACGACATATGGAGAGTCAGTGATTTCCACGCCCAATCTACTGATGTCGGAACCTAGGGGGCCCATACTGTAAGGGATGATATACATGGTGCGCCCCCGCATGGCGCCGGAAAACAGCCCGCGCAAAGTAGTTTTCATCTCGAGCGGATCCGCCCAGTTGTTCGTCGGGCCTGCGTCTTCTTTGCGCTGCGAGCAAATAAATGTGCGATCTTCTACACGTGCGACATCCTCTGGATCGGAACGGACGTATATACTATTCGGTCGTTTAGAAGGATTGAGAGGAATAGCGGTGCCCGAAAAAATCATCGTACGAACAAGTTCCCTATACTCCTCATCCGAACCGTCGCACCACCTGATTCGGTCGGGTTTGCATAAAGCGGCCGTATTTTCTATAAAATCCGCAAGTTTCTTGTTGGATACCATTGTCACTCCTGCTTCCGGCGTCATTAGAAAAGAATGGATCAACGCGGGAATATTCTCGAATGTGCGCATCTGAGAGTGTAAGGAATATGCCTTCACCAGGCTCTAGGTCAATAATAATTTAGCCGCAAGGCGGAAAAATGAGCTATTGTGTTTGCGCGGCAAAACCAATAGAAATACCTCCATGAATTACTCACGCATTTTCAACCCTGTAGCCTGAGATCGAACGACAGTTAATGGCGGTATATTCCCTCAGACATACTAAAATATTACTAATCGGTTGCTCGATAACGCTTTCCGCATGCGTAAGCCTGCCCTTCCTTGCGAAGAAGTCTCCCGAAAACGAAACTGTTTCGTATACGCAAAGCCCCGGTAAATCAACTCCCACGGCGCAGAATGCGCCCGCTGAGGCCACTGCGTCAAGAGCTGAAAATTTCCCAGAGGAAAAGCTCGACGATACCGCTTTAACTCTCTCTGCGGCGAACAAACTTTTTCGGAAACACAACCATTCCAAATATTTGCAAACCATACAAAAAAGCGCCACCAACCTGGTTGACAAGAGCCGTGATGTGATGTTTGCGCACCTGTGCCGAGATTCGCTTACCGACCGGTGGACGGTATCCGAGTATTACATTGAAGATAAAGTTTATTGGTTCAAGAGCTATAATTGGGACGAAATCGACGAAAAATGGATCGAATCATTTAAGTCCGAAAAGCGCCCCCTACACCAGTGGAAAAAACACGTGGGCTTCGTGGCTGCGGGCAAGGAATGCACCGTTCTCAAAGGGAAGAATCGCTTAGTAGAAAAGCCGGGTCGAAAAGGATAGCTTCACTGGGACTAAAAGCCGTTAGCCCTCACCCGTCGGGGGCTCAGGTTAGAGGCTTCTTCTCGTATGCTGATACGCCTGAGTAGAGAGCACTCTGCCTCGGCGCTGTATCACGCAAGATCGAATGTCCGCTCTTGACCACCCCGTTACGATTCTAAGCGCTTTTTTATAAGACTATCCACAAAGTTTGTTCCTGCTTTCGCCATGGACCGGCTTTGCAAAGAGAACTTCCACTAAGTCACCTGGTGGCTCACGTTCGATCTGAAAACACATTGCTTTATGGTTTTACACACCTCCACATATCAGGCGCCAACAACGTCGTAGAGGCGAGAGTGAATGACTCAGCCGATTCATTCGGCGGCGTACTTTCATTTTGAAACGCCCAGACGCTTAGCTTGTGCTATACTAAACGGTAGAAGCGGATTCGGGACCATGCGTCGGTGATCCGAACCGGCGTGTTCAAGAGCTAGCCCCAGCCGCCTATCACGAGAGTTGTGATCGCATCTTGTGATTGCCGGTCACCGACTCGTCTGGAGGCCCACGTGAAGACACTACATGCGAGATTATATTCATATATTTTTGTTGGTGTGGCGCTGATCCTCCTGTGCGGCTCTATTCATTCTCCAGCTTACGCTCGCCAGACCCGCGAACAATGCAACCGCTGCTGCACGGCTTCACATGAAGACGAATACTACCGCGAACAATGTAAGCTCAGGTGCTTTCGCGACCACGATAGCTGTACTGATTCAGGGGCTCAGGGCAAGAAAAAGTCATCGACTACGGCGCCTGAGCATCGAAAGCCGCCTGAGCGTGTAAAGCGTTTGGATACACAGCGCAGCCCGGAGAAACACGCCGATGCGGCCAGACCCAGCCCAAAACAACGTGCTTTCCACTTTCCTAATCCGCTGAACCTTACACCGGGACGGGAAGCGGCAGTGGCCGGAGAATTGACGACGCTCAACGGAATTCCACCGCACCATCCAAATCACGTGACTGCGGCCCAGGCCATTGAACGCGTCCTGATACGTTTTGTTAAGACTCACCCGACCGGTGGGCGTCTTCCAACCACCCAGTTGGAAGCCATCATCACCAAATATAGGTGATCGCATATAGAGGATCTCCGAAGAAAGGACGCTCGGCGGCCTACGAGCGGCTACAAATTCATTTTCCCTTGAGTGTTAGGTGTGGCGAGTGCCTTTACCAACCGGGTAATGAAAGTGATCCGGACGAGTAAGTCCGGTTAGTCCGTCACGTGCTTGTGAGTAGCGGTCGTATGCCGCTTGACACAATTCCTGAGAGCGGCTACTTTTTTCCCTTCATCTTCCTCTGAGCCGAGGAGCGTTACTCGTATGAAAATCACAATGGAAGAAGTCGATTACGTGGCCCTGTTGGGACGACTTGCTTTAGAACCCGACGAAAAGAAGAAACATATGGGCCACCTGGACGACATTCTACGCTATATGGAAGTTTTGGACGGAGTGGAGACGGGCAATGTTCCCCCATCCGCAGGCCCCCTGGAGCAATTTACACCTTTGCGTGAAGATATATGTAAACCCTCGTTACCCATAGAAGAGGCGCTGGAAAATGCGCCCGAGGTTTTCAAAGACTCCTTTCGAGTGCCGAAGATTATAGAATAGTAGTGACCACTTACAATCAGTACGAGGTGGTTTGCAGAAACAATGAGACTCCTCTCCGGATTTCCACTAGACGTAGCCTCGTCTCAAGCCCGGTGCACTATTACAGATAGTCGGGATTTACAAGGTGTTTAGATGCATTTATGTGATATGTCCGCCACTCACCTGTGTGCGATGCTTCGCCAAGGTAAGACAAGCTCCGTCGAGATCACCGAAGCCGTTCTCAAACGCATCCAGTCCGTTGAAAGCACGGTGCACGCCTACGTTACAATTGACGCCGACGCCGCTATGGAGGCCGCACGCCGAGCCGACGCACGTATAGACTCAGGTGACGCCGGACCGCTTACGGGCATTCCCATTGCGGTCAAGGACAACATGTGCGTAAAAGGCCGAAAGACCTCGTGTGGATCCAAAATACTCCACAATTTTAGGCCGCCGTATGATGCGACGGTGGTGCGGCTCCTGAAGACGGAAGGCATGGTGATTCTCGGGAGCGCCAATATGGATGAGTTCGCGATGGGCTCCTCCACGGAGACATCTTATTGGGGACCCACCCATAACCCGTGGGATCTCGAACGCATTCCAGGAGGATCCAGCGGTGGGTCCGCCGCCGCGGTCGCCGCCGGAGAAGCGATCGTGAGCTTAGGGTCCGACACTGGTGGTTCGATACGCCTACCAGCGGCATTTTGCGGCGTTTCCGGTATGAAGCCCACATACGGCGCGGTGTCCCGCTACGGTCTAGTTGCGTATGCGTCCAGCCTCGATCAAATCGGTCCCATGGGTCGGGACGCGCACGATATTGCTCTCATGCTCAACCTGATTTGCGGCTGGGATACCATGGATTCCACCTCCGCGCCACGGGCGTACCCTGATTTCACGGATTTTCTGGATCTTCCTATTCGAGAAATGGTGATCGGTATCCCTAAGGAGTTTCTCGAGAAGCTCGATGATCCCGATGTGGAGCGGGCATTTACGGAGGCCAAACGAGTTTACGAGAACCTGGGCGCCACCTTTGTGGACCTTTCTCTGCCCCACTTGGACTACGGCATAGCCGCCTACTACATAATAGCTCCTTGCGAGGCCTCGTCGAATTTGGCCCGCTACGACGGTGTAAAGTACGGCCACAGGGCGGAACACTACGAGAGCATGATCGACATGTATTGTCGCACCCGTGCGGAAGGCTTCGGCGACGAAGTGAAGCGCCGGATCATGCTCGGCACGTATGCCCTATCCTCCGGTTACTATGACGCATATTATCTCAAAGCGGCAAAGGTCAGGACGCTCATTACGCGAGATTTTGGGGAAGCGTTCAAAGAGTGCGACGCAATCTTTTGTCCCACAGCGCCGTCCCCTGCTTTTAAGCTCGGGGAGAAAACAGCGGACCCCATTCAGATGTATCTCACGGATGTGTTTACCATCCCCGTAAATATGGCCGGTCTCCCGGGTATATCCATACCTGGAGGGTTTGCGTCCACAGGATTGCCCATCGGGTTGCAGCTTATCGCTCCACATTTTCAGGAATCTCGACTTATACAGTTGTCGGCGGCGTTTCAACGAGAAACGGATCACCACCTGAAGCGTTCACCTCTACAGGATTAGTTATGGCATACGAAACGGTAATCGGTTTAGAAATTCATGCACAGCTCCTCACGGATTCAAAGGCGTTTTGTTCCTGTTCGACTCGTTTCGGCGCGGAACCCAATCATACTACCTGCCCCATTTGCCAAGGAATGCCCGGCACATTGCCCGTACTCAATAGGAAAGCCCTTGAGTACACCGTGCGTATGGCGCTGGCCTGCAACTGCTCAATCAATGAGGTGAGCAGGTTTGCGCGTAAAAACTATTATTATCCCGATTTGCCCAAGAATTATCAGATCTCGCAGTATGAGCTGCCCGTAGCCGAGCACGGCGGGCTGGACATAGAGAGCGACGGCCGAACAAGACGGATCGGCATCACCCGCATCCACATGGAAGAGGACGCGGGCAAGCTGATCCATGATGACAACAGTCCTATGTCATACGTTGATCTCAATCGCACCGGAATGCCTTTGATCGAAATCGTCTCCGAGCCCGACATACGCACCCCTGAAGAAGCCGCGGACTATCTCCGCAGCTTGAGATCCATCCTCGTGTATCTGGGGATTTGTGACGGCAACATGGAAGAAGGAAGCTTCAGATGCGATGCCAATATTTCCTTGCGACCTGTGGGAACAACGGAATTGGGCGTAAAAGCCGAAATCAAAAACATGAATTCGTTTCGGAATGTGCAACGCGCCCTCCACTATGAGATTGAGAGACAAACGGAAAAACTTGACGCCGGCGGCAGGATCGTTCAGGAGACTCGTCTGTATGACCCTGTGAGCGGAACCACCGCGTCCATGCGTAGTAAGGAACAGGCGCATGATTACCGCTACTTCCCCGATCCCGACCTGCTGCCTCTGCGGATCGGCAAAGAACTGGTGGAAGCAGTGAAGGCTAACTTGCCTGAACTCCCCGCACAGAAGAAGGAACGCTTCATCACACAACTTGGAATACCTCCGTATGACGCGGGCGTGCTTACGGCATCCAGGCCTCTGGCCGATTACTTTGAACGAACCGTCGAGTTATACCCGAACGCCAAAATCGTATCAAACTGGATCATGACTGAACTCATGCGGCTGCTTAAATCCGGCGACGAAGTTCACATCGCTGCTTTCCCCGTGAGTGCAGAGCAGCTTGCAGCGTTGCTCCGCCTGGTCGAGGAAGATGTTATCTCAGGTAAAATCGCCAAGCTCGTCTTTGAGGAAATGTTCACTTCCGGCAAAGACGCGGGCGCCATTATTCAAGAAAAGGGTCTGGGTCAGGTCTCTGATGAAGACGCGCTCGCAAAGCTGGTCACCTCCGTGCTCGACGAGAATCCTACGGAACTGAAGAAGTACCTGTCCGGCAAAGACAAGGTGCGCGGCTTCTTCGTGGGTCAAGTAATGAAGGCCAGCAAGGGACAAGCGAATCCCGGCCTTCTCAACAGAGTTTTGGATGAGGAACTCTGTAGGCGGAAGGAAACGTCTTATACCAATGCGCAGCCAAAGAAGTAATATCGGGGAGAACCTTCTTGGAAGAAGGCTTCTCCCCGAACCCCTCTCCAAGAACTTCTAAAATGGCCGAAACCGTCTTTTCTCAAGGAGAAAAGGCCGCTTTCGGCATATTAAACATTCTCAGGAAGACGTCGAAAAACCTACCTTCCCAAAAATAGTCATCACTAATGTTACTCGATGGAAAGCACATTGGTATTAAGCGGCGCCTAGACGAGCTCTGAAGGTTTCGCGATTCTTCTACGTAGTCTTACGGTGTCCCCGGGGTAGGGGGGAGAAAGTCGTTTACCGCCCGCATTCCGCCTGTATAGACGAAGTAATATAGCCGCGGCGAAGAACGGCCTTTCGCCTGGTGAACCCTTCCCGAAGTTTTACGCCATTTTTCAGAAATAAAGGTTGTATCGGCTCTTCTTTCTATGGTATTCTAAACTATTATCTTGTCAAGTCAAAAAAGTAAAATCCCTGCTGGAGCCGCTCCGCGTAGTCATGATTGCTGTATACCGGATGTGAACCCCCTTGCGTATTTATATAATCGGTTGAAGAAGAGCCATACGCGGACGAGAGAGCGGCTCCAGACAACGTTTTAGAGATGACCGCTTACTTCAGTGGGCGGTCGTTGTAACGCCGGCGCCACGGGTAAAAAAACGCACGTTGTTCACTCCGCTGAAAACCAGCCTTGAGAGCGACGCCGAGGACGTTGTCATTGATGAACGACCCCGCCTTTACTCCTTGCTTAGGGCAGCCCGGACGCCCTACTCCCGTCATTAACGAAATCGAGGCGAAACTAACCATCGACAGGTATTCCGTGTCTTTTGAGCTAAATTTTTTCTCTCGGCCGTCAGTGACTATATTCTCTTAGTAGGGCGTTCTCCTTAATTGTAAACCCGATTTGCGATGGAATCAGTAGCTGGCGCCTTGCAAGCGCTCGGGCCTTTAGATGAACAATCAGCCGGGGGTGCGTTATCAGTGGAACTCACGACCTCTTGCTCGCAAAGCAGCGCGCCGCAAGCGCCATACCCAAGAGAGTAGCCTTTCCCCTGTTAGCGTTTCGGCTCACGTCACGTTGTGGGATGCAGTATTACTAACTTTATAAGGTAAAATGGGTCATATATGGTGCCTTATCAGCAGTTTTTCACCAAAACGGGACCTTTCGGGACCGTTTCACCTTCATTCGGCCTTAAATCTTTTGCGCTTGCGGCTGAAACCCCTTGAAACCGACGCCGATATTGCGCATAATTTGCAGTTGCTGCCATTCCACTGAAAGGTGCACATTACGATATAATGGATGATTCAGTAAAAAAAGTGGTGGTATATTACTGCTACAACCTTAAACTCTTTCGCAACGGCGCCCATAAGACTATTGCGGCAAAGAGACCGGGATTGTCACTCGTGGCTATCCCGTGCTCCGGTAAAATGGAGGCGCATCACCTTTTACGCACACTTGCCGAAGGGGCACAGGGTATTTTGGTGCTCGGCTGCGCTGAGGCGGCATGCCAATATCTTGAAGGCTCCACAAGATCACGGAAACGAGTGGGATATGCCCGCTCTTGGCTTGAAAAACTCAACATCGAACCGGACAGAATTCGTTTCGTTCAGATTCCACCAATGGATGTGGAAGCGTTCGAGCGAACCCTGGCGGATTTTTATACTCTCTTGGATTCATTCGAGGCTTTGCACCCGCGTAAGGATGAACCAGCGCAGACCACACGCAGTTCCGTTCAGACGTGAGGCACGATAGTAGCGCTGAGAGGCGGCCGTTTGCCGCTTGCTGCAAGGGAGGCAGGCGTTCTGGACAACGAGTCTGAGTAGCTGAGTCGCTGCGCCGGTCGTTTTCGCTTGGGGATTTAGGCCGGTGAACGCACTGAATTTTGAGATTCCCTTGCACTGTACGCATCCGGTAAGCGCCACGTGACGGTTGGCGGACTTGACCGCACGCCCCCTTGAACCCACGTTCTATGGCGCCTCGGTATTCACGTAGACTCTCGATTTAACCAACATAAATCCGTAGTGCGATAAGTGATGGTTTGCGTCCGAATAGCCTACAGGCGTAAACACTGTGCCCACTCTGTTCGGGCCGTCGGAAAAGGAGGATTCCGTGATAGTAGCGGAAGTAAAACCAATTGAAGAAATCAGAAAAATGATCGACCGGTATAACTCAGTGCTGGTTGTGGGATGTGATTCGTGTGTAGCGGAATGCGCTGCAGGGGGCAACAGAGAGACAATGCTTCTTGTGGCGGCTCTGAAACTCTCATACGCTAAAGATGGACTAAATCCCGTAATAACGGAAGCCTGCCTCGATCGACAGTGCGTCAACGACTTCATTGCGGGTATAGCCAAGCAGGTTCCGGAACACGAGGCAATTCTGTCTCTGGGATGCGGCGCCGGCGTGCAAGCTCTGGCACGTGTTTACACTGATAAGCCGATTATCCCCGCTCTCGATACTTTATTCATCGGAGAGACCCAGTCACGTGGCGTTTGGCAGGAAAATTGTCTTGGATGCGGCAAATGCAAGCTGGGGTATTTCGGTGCAGTATGTCCCGTAACACGCTGCTCCAAGAAGCTCATGAACGGCCCATGCGGTGGGTCCAAGGAAGGCCTCTGTGAAGTCGATCCCACTATCCCCTGCGGTTGGGACATGATAATTCGGCGCTTAACCGATATGGGTGAACTCGATCGCTTGAACGAATATGTCCCACCGGTGGATTGGTCCACGTCCCATTCCGGTGGTCCGCGACGCGTGATAAGGGAGGATCAAAGACCGTGAAGACAGATAGCCGTTTGGAAAAGGTTTTGACCGCGGGTCATTTTGCCGTCACCGCGGAATGCGGTCCCCCTAAGGGCTCCGACGTGGCGAGTTTACAGAAAAAAGGAAAGAGCCTTCTCGGGTACGTGGATGCCGTGAACGTGACGGACAATCAAACAGCTATCGTGAGAATGTCTTCACTGGCTGCGAGCGCAATTCTGAAACAAATGGGTCACGAACCCGTCCTGCAAATGGTCACAAGGGATCGTAACCGGATAGCTTTACAGAGCGACTTATTCGGAGCGTACGCTTTGGGTATTAACAACGTGCTGTGTCTTACAGGCGATCATCAGTCATTCGGCAACCAGAAGGAAGCTCAAGGCGTATTTGACATCGATTCCGTGCAGTTGATCCGCACCGTACGCACCATGCGAGACGAAGGAAAGATCCTCGGCGGTGAAGATATTCAAGTCGCGCCCAAGATGTTCATCGGCGCCGCGGAGAATCCCTTCGCGGATCCAATTAATTGGCGGGTAGTTAGGCTTGCGAAAAAGGCGAATGCGGGAGTGGATTTCATCCAGACGCAGTGTATCTTTAATATACCACGATTTAAAGAATTCATGAAGCAGGCCGTGGATATGGGGCTCACGGAAAAAGTGGGTATCCTCGCCGGCATTACACCGATGAAAAGCGTCGGTATGGCCAAATATATGGCCGCTAAAGTTGCGGGTATGGACGTCCCCGAATTCATGATCGCGAGAATGGCTCAGACTCCCAAGGACGAGCAGGCCCAAGAGGGAATCAAGATCGCCGTGGAAACCATACAAGAATGCAAGGAAATCCCCGGCGTGAAGGGTATCCACCTCATGGCCATCGAGTGGGAGGACAAGGTTCCCGAGATTTTGCGGGCCGCGGGCTTGGACAAAAGACCGGAAGTGTAGCAACGCCTTTGTAGGGGGGAGCGTCACTGGGTCAAAGAGACCGGCGCTTTGACCCTTCTAAGATTTATTGGGTCGGATCGACCCATCGTGTACAGTGGAGTAATCCAAATGCCAAAGAAATACCACATCGACGTCCAACCGGCTCCGCCGCGATATCCCACCATAGGCAAATCGGGTATTGTAGATTGGGGTGAAGGATGTCTCAAGTGCGCTCGATGCGTAAAATATGATTGTGTTTACGGCGTGTATGATGAGCGGCGTTTTTCCGCCGACATTCACGGTGATACCATAGACAATCTTTGTAAGAGCTGCTTCAGATGCGTCCAAGGGTGTCCAAAAAAATTAATTCACAAAACGTTAAATCCTGAATGGGAACTCTTGGGAGATTCCGTCTACTTACCTGAAATCATTTCCATCACATGGGCTCAAGCCGAGAATGGAAAGATTCCCGTTTCAGGCGCAGGCTACGGCGGAGCTTTCTCCGGTCCCGGCTTTGACTCCATGTGGACGGACATGAGCGAGATCGTCCGACCTACGCGGGACGGCATCCATGGAAGGGAATATATCTCTACCGTAGTGGATTTAGGTCGCAGACCTGATCGCCTTGAGTTTGACGCGTCGGGAACCCTTCTATCGGAGCCCAAACCCAATGTGCGGGTTCCGCTGCCCATTCTCTTTACTGCGCCGCCGTTCGGCGACATGTCGCCGGCAGTGTGGCGAGCCATAGCTAAAGCGGCCGCCAGTTTACAAACCTTAGCCATCCTTCCGAAGAGCGAAGCCTTGGCCTTGACTGACCTCTCTCACGCACTAGCGCCTTTGCTCACACCGGGTGATGACCTGGAGTCACTGGAATCCTTCCGCGTTGTCGAGTTACATGACTCTCCCGACGCGCTCGCCCGCATGCAGACGCTCAAGACGCAGTTCCCAGGCAGGCTTGTCTCCATCCGCATGCCTGCGATCTCCAAAGCGGAAAACGTGGCCAGGGTGATTGAGTATGCCCGCAGTGGCGTCGAGATGATTCACTATGTGGCGGATGAGACAGGCGCTGAGCCCGATACCGAAAACGGATTGCACTTGAAAGACGTAATTCGAGAAGTGAACCGAAGCCTATTGGCCGCGGGTCTTCGCGATCAGGTTACGGTTATGGCATCCGGCGGTATTGCCATGGCGGAGCATGTCGTAAAGGCTATGCTGTGCGGATTGAATCTGGTTTGCGTGGACATCCCTCTGCTGATCGCCTTGGAATGCCGTGTGTGTCGCAATTGCCGCGAGGGCGCGGAATGCCCGGTTACTATAAGCGGCATTGACGGCGGATGGGGAGCCAAGCGCATCGTGAACCTTATCGGAGCATGGCACAACCAAATTCTCGAAATGATGGGGGCCATGGGCATACGGGAAGCGCGGAGGCTCCGAGGTGAACAGGGCCGCGTCATGTTCGTAGAAGACCTGGAAAACGACAGTTTTGCGCAGATTTTTGCGTCTCGCGGTTAGCCGTAAAGTTGAACCATGCGGAAAGATAGGCCACCGTGGGCCAGAAAAGCGTACGCGCCCGCATTGAAGATGAGCGTTCCCTATGGCGCGCCGCAAACGCAGAGCCGTTGTCAGTCCGGGTAACCATACTACTATAAGGAAAAGCTCCTCATGCAGTACAGAAATATATGGAGTGAGATTCCCCCGGCGGTCGTAAAACCCACACCGTCGAGATTCGGTAATCCGCTCGGCAAGTACTCCGTCAGGGTGTTGGATTCGTGCACGGAGTGTATGAAGTGCGTGGCCATGTGTCCCGAAGGAGTATTCACCGCTGAAGGCGGGAAACTTGCGGCCGTACGCGATCATCTGTGTCTGGGACCGAATTGCGCCAAGAAGTCGGATCGATGTGTGCGTAACTGCCCCTCATCGGCCATTCGCGTGGGCATGAACCCCAGCTCGAAAGCGCTCGGCGATAAGAGATGGACGCCCGATCTTCTGATGAGCACCTGGAGTATGGCCGAAACGGGTGAACTATCTAAGACGGACATAGAATACAGGACAGGCGATTCCGGCGGCGGGTTCGACAAATTGCGCTTTATCTTTCCGAAAAGCCCTCCGATCCCGGACATGGATAAATCGCAGATAGACACGTCGGTGGCCCTGAATAAGCGCAACGACAACCGTCATGACATTTCCATTCCGATACCGGTTTACGGCGGCGGGATGTCCTTCGGCTCGGTGAGTCAAGTCACTATGTTGAGCCGCATCAGGGCTTTCGCAGCTTGGGGCTCCTTTACCTGCACGGGAGAAGGCGGCTATCCGGAGGCCTTGTATCCGTTTGACGACAACATCATCACGCAGGTAGCGACAGGTCTCTTCGGCGTACGCGAAGAAACCATTCAGAGGGTGAAAATCATCGAGTTCAAATACGCTCAGGGCGCCAAGCCGGGACTCGGTGGACATTTACTAGGTCCAAAGGTCACGGAGGCGGTCGCCCGAATTCGAGAAACGGTGCCGGGATCGTCCCTCTTTAGCCCGTTTCCGTTTCATTCAGTGTACTCAGTGGAAGACCACAAGAAGCATATCGACTGGATTAAGGCCATCAACCAGAAGGCGCTTGTATCCGTGAAGGTTTCCACCCCCACGGATGTGGACATGGTGGCGGTAGGGTCCTATTATGCGGGCGCTCATATCGTTCACCTAGACGGCTCGTACGGCGGAACAGGAGCGGCCCCCGACGTCGCGAAAAAGAACATTGCCATGCCGCTGGAGTACGCAATCCCCAAAGTCCACAATTTCCTGGTGAACGAAGGGGTGAGAGACGAAATCACACTAATCGCATCCGGCGGTATCAGATCGGCGTTCGACATAGCGAAAGCCATCGCCCTGGGCGCCGACGCCGTAGTTACGGGCACAGCGGAATTGGTGGCGCTCGAATGCGTGCGATGCCATAACTGTGAAAGCGGCCGCGGATGCGCTCGAGGCATCGCCACCACGGACAAGGAATTATCCGCCCTCACCGAGTTGGCTTGGGGCACGCAGCGCATAATCAATATGCTCCACGGCTGGCGGGAGCAACTCCGGGAGATTCTTTTCAGGTTGGGCATGAGCAGCATTCAGGAACTGGTCGGCAATACCGATGTTCTTGCGCACCTGGACTACTGTTCCGATGTGGCCGACGATGACATCCGCCGGTAAATGGACGAGGTTTTTATGAAAAATACATCAGAATTTGCTGAAAAACTCCTTCGTGGCCGTATGGAAGAATTTGGGCGACCGGATTTCTCCAAGAATGTGAAAACTGCGGAAGAAGGCGGCTGCGGAGTCACGGGCTTCGCATGCAATATACCGGTCGCCGGACGACACATCTTCGAGCCGTCCAGGCGCATGCACAATCGAGGGAACGGGAAAGGCGGCGGCATTGCAGCGGTGGGATTCATTCCTGAGCAGCTGGGGGTCGCCCACGAGGTGCTCGATTCCCATTATTTGCTCAACGTGGCTCTGTTGGACTCGACCTGTCTCGGCACGCTTAAGGAAACCTGCGTTGATCCGTATTTTGACGTAGCCCACGAGGAAGTGCTGGACCACATACAGGACTATCGGGAGATTAAGGGGCTTGAGGTCAGGCCGCCGGACGTATGGCGTTCGTTCGTACGAGTGAAGCCCACCGTATTGGATGATTTCATCAGCCGTATGGGTTTCCAAGGCATGTCACGGAGAGCCGCGGAAGATGAGTTCGTCAGCAGAAATTCATTCCGGCTTAACAAGGCCTTCTACAGCTCCTTGGGCGTGAAGCAGGCGTTCGTGCTGTCTCACGGCCGCAACGTCATGATTCTGAAAATCGTGGGGTACGCTGAAGAAGTGGTCCGCTATTACAAAATGGACGACTTCAAGGCTCACGTGTGGATTGCGCACCAGCGCTACCCTACTCGCGGCCGCGTGTGGCACCCGGGCGGAGCGCATCCCTTCACGGGATTGAACGAGGCGCTGGTCCACAACGGTGATTTTGCTAACTACCATGCGACATGCGACTACCTTAAACAACGCGGTTTAGAGCCACAATTCATGACTGACACAGAAGTGAGCGTCATGCTGTTTGACCTATGGAACCGCGTGTACAAGTACCCGCTTGAGGTTATCATTGAAGCGCTTGCGCCCACAGGAGAACTGGATTTCGATCTCCTGCCGCCTGAAAAACAGGAACTCTACGACCAAGTGCAAAGCGCGCATATTCACGCCTCTCCTGATGGGCCGTGGTTCTTTATCATCGCGCGTAATATTCCGGAGACGAAAACGTTTCAACTTATCGGCATCACGGATACGGCGATGTTGCGACCACAGGTTTTTTCCCTTTACGACGGAGAAGTGCAAATCGGTCTCGTTTGCTCGGAAAAACAGGCCATTGACGCTACCTTGGGCTCCCTTGCCGCTGAGGATTCTCGGTTTAGTCCCATAGCCGATAAATACTGGAATGCGCGCGGCGGGTCATCTTCGGACGGCGGATCTTTCATGTTTAATGTGGAGAAGACCGACGAGGGACATCAATTAAGGTGTTTCGATAAATTCGGTAGGGAAGTCACCGTTGACAAGCGTCGGCCGTTAGACATTACGCAAATCATGGTTAAACCGGAAAACCATGAGGAGTTGTCGGAGCGCATTATACGGATCGTCGAGAGCAGGAAAGCTCAAGACGTATTGTCATTCTTGGCGGAAAACGCAGCCGCTTGGGAGTACAATACGCTGAGATGGGTGATTCGGCGTATAGGCGTTGCCTTTAGTGAGGGGTCCGCCGTGACCGTCATAGATGCCCTGACGCTCGTATTGGACCGTGCCATTCCATTGGGAGACAAGAAACGGTCCGCCCTTCAACTCATTGTCATCGAGGAACTACGGAAGATCTTTCAAGCATTTCCACAGCTTTCCGACACTGCGAACGTAGGTGTATACGGCCGCATCGACTTCCTCACGCGGCGATCACTGCGACCTCCCATAGCGGTGGAGCGCATCCTTGTTATCGACGCCGCCGGTTTCGAACCGGAGGGCGACGAGTGTGACGGGGTGCTTATTGCAGACGCTTACCGACTGGGCTGGAGACGGTTTATTGTCTTTAATCTTCAGGGTCAACGATTTGAGGGATGCGGTTTCGGTTCAAAGACGGATGGTGTTCGTATTGATCTGTATGACTCCTCAGGTGACTATGTAGCCAGCGGCATTGACGGCATGGAAATCCACATTCACGGGAACGCTCAGGATCAGATCGGCCAGATAATGAAGTCGGGCCGCCTGGTGATTCATGGAGATGTGGGTCAATGTTTCATGTACGGCGCCAAGGGCGGCGAAGTTTACGTCCGCGGCAATGCCGCGGGTAGACCATTCATCAATGCGGCAGGTCATCCACGCATTGTCATCAACGGCACCGCATTGGACTTTTTGGCCGAAAGCTTCATGGCCGGCGATCCTCTGAACGGCGGCGGTTTCGTCATCGTGAACGGGCTTACGTTGGATGAAGATGGAAACATCATCTTTCTGGAGCGACCATATCCGGGATCGAACCTGTTTTCACTCGCATCAGGCGGAGCCCTGTACATGAGAGATCCGCACAAGCGCATTATTGAGGAACAATTGAACGGCGGTTCATTCGCTGAAGTCACGGATGCGGATTGGCGGCTGATCCTACCGTATTTAGAGGAAAACGAGCGCCTATTCGGAATCACAGTGGACGATCTATTGACGGTGGACGGCAATAAGCTTGAACCTCGTCAGGTGTATCGCAAGGTGGAAGCGGTGAAGCTGTCGGTGCTTTCTCAGATTCCACAGACAGATGATTCCGTCTGGGCTACGGAAAGCGAAGACCCTCCAGCGGTAACGGCCGTTGCCGGTTAATTGAGAGTGTTGGGGGGACTTTCGTCCCCCTGTTCCTTTTCATCTCAGGTTACCCCCGGCTCTTCGTTCCCGACATTTGGATTTAGGGAGCGCGTCCCTCGTCAAGAACTCATGCAGGTAGCGCTTTGAGCACATTTCCTATTCAGCGAACGCCGACACAAGACGCACTCATGTCACAGGCGGAAAACCGCGCGATGTTTCGACATATCGCCCGGCATTACGACACGACCAACAAAATTCTTTCCTTAGGATTAGACGGCTATTGGCGACGCAGAGCAATTAGTGCGCTGTCGCCGCGAATACATGCTAATTACCTTGACATAGGCTCAGGCACGGGCGATGTGGCTCTGGCTATCGCCGAGGAGGTTCTAGGCTGTTCAGTCATAGGCATCGACGCTTCGATGGAAATGCTTGAAGTGGGAGTCGGAAAAGCCGCGGCTCGCAAGCTGACCGAGCAACTGACATTCTTACCCTCGAACATTCTTGATCTTCCCTTCGCAGACAATTCGTTTGATGGGGCGATCACATCCTTTTGTATACGCAATGTGGTAGATCGAAGAAGGGCGTTACGAGAAACGGCTCGCGTGCTAAAGCACGGCGCATCGCTCATTGTTTGCGAATTGACAGAGCCGCGCGGACCGGTTATGGGTCCACTGTTTCGCTTCTATTCGCATGTGTTCATGCCGGTTATCACTCGTGTGCTTTCTTCGGCCGCAGCCTACCGTTACTTGGCCGACTCGATGGCCGACTTTCCTGTGGGAGAAGAGTTTCTTCGGATAATGGCCGAGAGCGGGTTCACCAAAGGGACGTACAAGCGTGTTACGGGCGGTATAGTCACACTATATGCGGCACGTGTGGATAAATAACTCTGCGGTGGACCAGTTGTGAACATGTACACGAGGTTGCCGCACGTGAGGAGTAGATTTGTACGGAGAGTCCGGAAGCGAAACTACTCCCCTGGACTCTCGGATAGCAGTCAACGGTTGAAGTCACCTTGCACATGTGTACGTTTAAGGACGCAAATCGGTCGTAGAGCAAGCAGTCTTACTTTTCCGCTTTAATTGCTCGCTTAATGGTATTTATCTCTTTTGTAACCGGGATTTCCTTGGGGCATGCGCGGGTGCACTCGAAGTAGTTTTCGCATGCCGGAGCCCCGTTCTCGTAATCTACTTGTTCCAGTCGTTGCGCCTTCTCCTGATCTCGAGAATCGAATATACGCCGGAAGGCCTGCACCAGAGGAGCGGGTCCTAGAAAGCGCTCGTTGGCGTTCTCCACAGGACATGCCCCCATACAACAAGCGCAGAGAATGCAACGGATGGATTCCGCCATTTTGGCTCTGTCCGCAGGAAGCTGAATGCGCTCCTTTGCCGGTGGATCGTCGGCGATGAGGTACGGTCGTATCCACTCCACCCTTTCGAAAAAGGGCGTTAGATCCACGATAAGGTCTTTCAATACCTTAAAGGTGGGCAAGGGCTCTATGGTAATTTCCGGGCCTTCACAGTCTCTTACGAGCTTCTGGCAGGCAAGCGCGCACTTACCGTTGATCCGCATCGCGTCGGATCCGCAAACTCCATGGGCGCATGACATACGATAGCTAAGCGACCCATCCTGTTCCCATTTAATCTTGTTCAGGCAGTCCAGAATACGGTCCGACTCTTGCGCTTCAACGGAATAGGTTTTGAACGAAGGCTCGGTGTCCGTTTCAGGATCAAAGCGAAAAATTTTGAATTGTAGCTGCATGTTCAACCTTTCCTAGTAGGAGCGCGGTTTCGGCAGGAATTTAGTAATAACCACGGGCTTGTAAAATATATCGGCTTTGCCGCTCCCTTTGGTGATAAGGGTATGTTTCAACCACTCTTCATCATTTCGCTCGGGGTAGTCCTCACGAAAATGTGCGCCGCGACTTTCATGTCGAGCGAGCGCCGATCTGACGATGGTTTCCGCTAAACCGATCAGGTATTCCAATTCGAGCGCTTCCGTCAGATCCGTGTTGAAATTAGGACCGATGAAGTCCACGGTGATCCTTTCATAGCGCTGTTCAAGGTTCTGGATGGTGTCCAATGCTGTCTGCAAATCCTTCTCATTCCGATAGACGGAGCAATCCAATGACATAAGATGTTGTAACTCAGACCGAATGCCGACCGCTTTCTCGCCCGAGGATCGTTCCTTCACGGCCGCTATTCTGTTTTTCGTGGCGTCGGCGGCGCTCTCCGTCAGTTGAGTAGGTGCAAGCTGGGGTAAATCCGCAGCCATTGCCTTACCTGTGCGCCTACCAAACACTACTAGGTCTAAGAGTGAATTACACCCCAGCCTATTTGCTCCGTGCACGCTGATGCAGGCGCATTCCCCCGCTGCATAGAGTCCCGGGATAGGCTCGAGGTCTTTTCCAAACACGTGACCATCGGTATCGGTGGGAATACCGCCCATCATGTAATGACACGTGGGACTCACCGGAATCGGCGACATAGCCGTATCTATGCCTAGATATATTCGCGCGAATGAGGAGATGTCCGAGAGCTTTTCCTGAATCCTGTCCTTGCCCAGGTGCGTGAGATCAAGGTTTACGTACGGCTTGCCGTCTATACCATGACCTTTGCGGATTTCGGAAATAATAGCTCGTGAGACCATGTCTCTTGGGGCAAGATCCTTAATGGTAGGGGCATATTCCTCCATGAAGCGGCGGCCTTCGCTGTTTCGCAAAATACCGCCCTCGCCTCGTGCCGCCTCGCTGATGAGCACTCCCATACCGTAGATTCCGGTAGGGTGAAACTGGACAAACTCCATATCCTGAAGCGGCGCGCCTGCCCGATAGGCAAGGAACATGCCGTCGCCTGTGTTTGCAAAGCAGTTGGAGGTAGTGGCGAATATCTTCCCCGCGCCGCCGGTGGCCAACATGACGGCTCTCGCTTGGATGACGCGAACCTCTCCCGTGGCCAGTTCGTATGTGACGACGCCCGCTACTCTGCCGTCCTCGATGAGGAGATCGGTGAGAACGTGTTCGGCGTAGATCTTGACTCCACGACGTTTGCTTTCGCCGAAAAGCGTGTCTAAAACCACCCTGCCCGTGCGATCTGCGGCGTAGCAGGCCCTTTTGACCGGGGCTTCCCCAAGATTGCGGGTATGACCGCCGAACGCTCGCTGAGCTATTTTGCCTTCAGGCGTGCGGTTGAATGGCGCGCCGATGTGTTCCAGCTCGTAAATGGCTCGTATGGCGTCTCGAGTCAGGATCTCCGCCGCATCTTGGTCCGTGAGATAATCACCACCCTTGACCGTGTCATACATGTGCCATTCCCACGAATCGGGTTCTTCGTTGCCCAGAGCGGCTCCGATGCCGCCTTGCGCTGCGCCGGAATGTGATCTGGTGGGATAGACTTTGCTGATTACGGCCACATCGGCGTTTCCTGAGGTTTCGAGGGCGGCTCGCAAGCCTGCTAATCCCGATCCCACAATGACGACATCGTGTTGTATAGTCATGCTTAACCAATCCAGGTCCGGGGCTACCTGAGCGTTATCGAGTCAAAAATCGTTTGGTATGTGCATCCAGTGCAGAAAACGTTCCCTAAGCATCTTTGCAAGCATGCTCGCCTTAGGACTGCGGCGCTTGTTCAGCGGAACGGTCGGTTACGGGTTCGTACTCGCACCCTATCAGGCCGCAATATTGGCCCACGTATTCGGCTTGGGGCCGGTAGAGAGCGGGTTTCTCCTGGGCTTCGGCGAACTTTTCCTCTATGACATGAGAACACCAGCCTGCGATACGAGAGATAGCGAATATAGGAGTGAAAAGGTCCCGTGGTATTCCCATCATGTAATAAACCGGCGCGCTATAGAAATCTACGTTCGGACGAATTTCGCTCTTGCCGCGCTTGTCAAATTCTTCGAGTGCGACGGACTCGAGTGTTTTGGACAGCTTGTCCCATTTTTCATTGTGCGTAAGTTCCCCAAGTCGCGTAGCCATTTTCTTCAGAAACTTGGCTCTGGGATCCATGGTTTTGTAGACGGCATGGCCAAATCCCATGATGCGGTCGCCTTTTTGGACATTATCGCGCACCCATTGAGGGACGTCGGGCACATCCTGAATCTGTAAGAGCATTCCCATGACACGGGTGTTTGCGCCGCCGTGAAGACTGCCGGAAAGCGCTCCTATACCTGCGCCGACCGCTGCATATAAATGTGCGCGTGTGGATGCGACCTCACGACAAGCGAACGTTGAGGCGTTGAACGTGTGGTCGGCATGGAGCACCAAGCAGACATCCAGATCATCCGCTATTTCCTTTTGCGGTTTCTTGCCGCTCATCTGCCACAGAAAGTTCGCCGCGTGTGAAAGTTCAGCGTCCGGCGCAAGCGGTTCGTTACCTGTTCGGATTCGCTCCCACGCGGCGACGACGGCAGGAATGCGCGCTATCAGTTTCTTGGCGGAATCCGCAACTCGATGACGATCCTGCGACTGAAGGTCAAGATCCGAGCAGGCCAAGAGCGGAACCATACCCTGGAGCACATCCATTGGATCGGATTCCTTGGGCAGACTTTTGAGGGTCTTCACGATGTAGTCCGGGAGTTCGCGCGCGGCTCTCACTTCGTTGTCGAATGTGCGGAGTTCCTCGGCAGTGGGTAAACCGCCGTTAAGAAGCAGATATGCGGTCTCCATGAACGTTGACCGTTGCGCCAACTCTTCTATCCTGTACCCACGATAAATGAGAATGCCCTTCTGGCCGTCAATAAAACTGATCTTTGTATCAGCTACGGAAACACCGCGCAATCCGGTGTTTTTTACGCTTACCGCCTCTATCATACGTTCCTCACAATTAGGGGTTAAGTGCTATTACAGGTTTGTAGGATACCAGGATGTGAAAAATATCTTTGTCCGCCCCTTGCAATTGTCTTTTAGGGTAGGTCGGCTGGATTCACCGCTCCAGGTAAATTCTACAATGGAATACCGCAAAAGTCTAAGAACATTTCACGAGGTCGGCGCCCAATACGACTAAGGAGCATCAATTGTGTAAGCTGCTATAGATTGTGGTGTTTTTTTAGCTTGACGGTGATTAATGTTAATGAAGCTTACGAACTAAAACGCGGCGCCCCGCAATGACTGAGATGTCCAGGTGGAGCGCCGTTCTACATCTAGGAATCGTGCCCGGTTGGTCAGAAGGTGTAGAGTTCTTCTCCCAATAGCTTTATCCACTCTTTGGACAACGCATCGTGGGCTTCTTGAAGTTTATCTACGCCCAACAGAATAATGGTTCTATCGAGAGAGCCATGAATACCTATGCAGGTATAGAGATACTTTACATTCACATCCGCTGCTTTAAGCGGCTTCAGTATCGCATTGAGGCCACCCGGATGATGCGGAGCTTCAGCGGCGAGTATTTCCTGAACATGCGGCTGGTAACCTGCGCTCTCCAGTATGTTCGTGACGCGCGACGGATCCGGAGTTACGAAGTTCAAGATGCCTTCGCTCCCCTCTGCACGAACGGTAAGCCCGATAATATTAATGCCGTTAGCGCCCAGCAGCTCGCTGACTCGCGACAGAGTTCCGGGCTTGTTTTCAAGCTTGACTGCGACTTCCTTCACTGTATTCATATAATCTCCGACTCCCCACCATCACGCCGCTTTTAATTGCGACAGCATATATTCTCGACCCTTGGCCAGGGCTTTTTGGTTGATCTCGACAAGCGATCTTTTCTTACCTTCGAGAACCGTTTCAACGGCCTTGTTCAGCGCCTCAACGGACATTATTTTGCACGCGGCGTTTACCGCGCCGAGCATAATCATGTTCAAGGCGCGATCATTACCCAATTCGTGCGCGAGAGTGTTAGCGGGTATTTCGATCACCTCTATGTCGGTGCGAGCCGGTTTTTCCGCAATGAGATCGCTGTTCATGAACAAGCGGCCCTTGGTCTTCACCATGTTCTGATATTTGAGCAGAGACGGGTAGTTCATGACTACCGCAAACTCCGGCAGAGAGGCAATGGGTGAGGCTATTTCTTCATCCGAAATGACTACCGTGCAGTTCGCCGTACCGCCCCGCACTTCCGCTCCATACGCGGGCAGGAAGGTGACATGCTTGTCTGCGTGCATGCCGGCGTTGGCCAATACGTAGCCCATCATCAACACGCCTTGTCCTCCGAATCCGGAGAATACGATTTTAAGCGACATCCTTAATCACCTTAATTGGGAATATGTTTGTCATCACATTGTCCACCCACTTTACGGAGTCCACGGGAGATAATTTCCAGTTGGTAGGACAAGGCGACAAAATTTCGACGAGTGAGAATCCTTTGTCGTCGATTTGCGCCTGAAACGCCTTCTTGATGGCTTTCTTTGTACGAATGATTCCTTTGGGGCTCGTGACCGATGTGCGTTCTATGTAAACGCTGCCCGCGGCTATCCCCAGCATTTCGCTTAAATCGAGTGGATTGCCGTCTCGCAATGGAACTCGGCCTCCCGGCGATGTGGTGGTAATTTGCCCCGGTATGGTAGTAGGCGCCATTTGACCGCCGGTCATGCCGTAAACTGCGTTATTCACGAAAATCGCCGTTATGCGTTCACCTCTATTGGCGGCGTGCACCGTCTCCGCCGTGCCGATTGCGGCGATGTCACCATCACCCTGGTAGGTGAAGACAATCTTTTCGGGTCGCACCCGCTTAATGCCTGTGGCGACCGCCGCCGCTCTGCCGTGGGGTGCTTCAGCCATGTCCACATCGAAGTAATTATATGCGAGCACGGCGCAGCCTGCAGGCGGCACTCCTATGGTCTTCTCGCGTATGCCCAGCTCGTCTATGACCTCAGCCACCAGGCGGTGTATGATGCTGTGACCACAACCGGGACAATAATGAAAGGGGGTGTCTATCAAAGACTTCGGTCGTGAAAAAACCTTTTTCACTGTTGGACTCCATAAAGATCGGCGTTGTGCGGAATTTGTCGGCGCAAAGCCCCTTATTGTTATGCGGCTCCCGCAGTCCCGAGTGTTTGCATCGTGTGGTAAGCGCTGGTCAGGGTGCGCGCTATTTCTTCAGGTGTGGAGACTATTCCACCCGGACGACCGTAGAATGTCACAGGACACCGACCTTCAACTGCTAATTTCACGTCTTCCACCATCTGACCGGTGCTCATCTCGAATACTACGATTTTCTTGACGCTGCGGCTCAATGCGGCAAGCGCTTCGTAAGGATACGGCCACAACGTCTTAGGTCGAAAAAGACCTACCTTCAGCCCCATTTTGCGAGCTCTGTGCACTCCACCCTTTGCGATGCGCGCAGCGGTGCCGTAGGCGACGATCACCAACTCGGCGTCGTCGACCATGTACATTTCCTGATCTACGATTTCTCTGCTGATGGCCTCGTATTTACGTACGAGCCGCCAATTGAGTTCCTCTTCCATGGCCATATCGAGCAAAAGAGAGCGAATCAGTCGTTTCGGTCTACCCTTAGCGCCGTCCAGGGTGAATTCTTTATACGGCAAACTCTTCGGGTCTATGGGCTCCGGGAACACCACGGGTTCCATCATCTGGCCCATCATGCCGTCACCCAATATCATCACGGGATTACGGTATTTATCGGCAAGCTCGAAAGCGTTGCGCGTCATATCGCAGATTTCCTGACCATACGCGGGCGCCAGTACGATAACCCGGTAATCTCCATGACCACCGCCGCGAGTGGCTTGGAAATAATCTCCTTGCGACGGGGCTATATTACCCAAACCAGGGCCACCGCGCATCATGTTCACGATGACTGCGGGTAATTCCATGGCCGCTATATAAGAGATACCTTCTTGCTTTAGGCTGATCCCGGGACTTGATGACGACGTCATGGCACGGGCGCCGGCCATCGCGGCCCCCATAACCATGTTGATGGACGCCAGCTCGCTTTCCGCTTGCAAGAAAACCGCGTCGTCCATTTTCGCGAACTGAGCGGCCATATATTCAGGCAATTCATTCTGAGGGGTAATAGGATACCCAAAATACGCTCTGCAACCCGCACGAATTGCAGCCTCGCCGAGTACGTGCGTGCCCCGCATGAGGACTTTTCCCGCCATTTTTACCTCTTTATTCGTCTGATTGGGATGAGGATTCGTCTTTGGCTTCGCGGTAGACTTCTATGGCGACATCAGGACAGGTGATTGCGCACATTGAGCAACCGGTGCACTGCTTCACCTCGGGCTCTTGTTCATCAGGCTCTTTGAAAGCTGCGGGATAATAGCCTTTGGCGTTTATCTCTTGAGAAATCTGTATGTTGTGTTTGGGACAGACCGTGATACACAAACCACAGCCCTTACATCGTTCTTTGTTTATTTCGATGCGGCCTTTCACGTGTATACTCCTAGACTCGGGGAGTGAGTATATTATGCTACCCCCGGCAGGGTGATATGTCAACCGCGGAACGCGCCGTAGACGCCGCGTTATTTCGATCCGACAGCTTTATTTGTTCCGACGAGTGCGGCGTCGCGGAGGTGGGATTGCGGAATTTGCGCGTTGAACTCTTCAGTCGGCGCTTCGTTTTGATAAAGTCTTCTATAGTGATACTCTCAACTAATAGCAGCATATTTAACATCGTGTATCACGCAAATTATAGCTTTTAATGGCGACTATCGGGGAAATTATGTCTTTTGGCACAACCGTAAGGACGACCGTGGATTAGAATAAAAAACGTCATGCGTGGTCGCTTTCACCTGTGCGACGCACTAGTTCGGCTTTCGAGATGAGTCCTTTTTTGTAAAGCTTCTGCATGAGCCGCTGGAGACCTCGTGCAGTGAGTCTATATTTCCGCATTATTTCCACGTTACTTGCGTTCAACGACATGTCTTTGAGAACGGCCGCCGCTGCGATGATCGGCTTCCGCGCTTTGAGTTCGAGGGCGACAGTGAGATCTTCCTGCGGAATGGCCCATCGCTTCGCCAATGTGCGGCGTGACACAAGTCCTTTAAGCAACATTTTACGAAACATGCTGGCCAAACCCTTACGAGACAATTGATATTTGTGCATTAAGTCCCTATCCGTAAGCTCGTTGGCCATGTCTTGAAGCAGCCCCTTGGCGCTCAGGGACGGTCTTTCCGGTAAGGTCATCACAATGGTGATGTTGGAAACATCCACGTAGGGTTCCACAGTGGGAGCGACGTTCACGAAACGGACATGTATTCCACGTCTCTTAATGTCTTCGTAATATTGCGTCAGCGTCACGGTGAAGTCCGGGCACACCGAAGTTACCCCTGTAAAATCGATTAATATCCCCTTCTCTGGGTTGGAACTGAGCCACTCCACGGTCTTGTCCATAAATTCTTCGACATGCTCCCGCTCGATTTCGGGCTTCTCCATTTTCATCCGAAAAAAGTCCGTTTCTTCGACGAGAGAAAAAACCGTTTCCTCGTGATCAAACAAAAAACGCATGAAATATTCTCCGCTAAGATTCCCCCTTAACGATGCGCACGGAAGCGCAAAACTCAATTCGAGCCGTAGTCGATCCGAGAAGAGAGAACGACGGATGTCCTAACTCTACTTTCTTCTTCTATTAGAAAAAATCGGCTCCACGTGAGCTATTTTTCAAGTCTGCTATCATATGAGTATTCGTGGTGTACTACAATCAAAAAATCCCAATTAACCGCTACGCCTTGGCGATGAGACAGCAATCCCATTGCGCTCTGCGATTTGCCCACACTGGGTTCGTGACGGGTTTGTTATTAAGTATAAATATCTCCTTTTGGATCTTACCACCGACATGGTGAATAAAATCGTGAAAATCTTTGACCGTGATGCGATGAATGTCCGCAGTGGCATACCAGGGATTCGGCTGCGAATACCACGGTTTGGTGCGGCCCGACAGCACCTGGCTCACAACAGGTTTCCAGTGCCCTGAGTTCGGGAAAGTAATAATCGCCTTGGATCCTACTCTGAGCATTTCTCGGACAAGCCGATCGGGGTACACCAACTGCTGGAGCGTTCTACTCAGAACCACGTACTCATAGCTCAGATCCGGGAACGCCTCCAATCCTTCATCAAGGTCTAAGGTCATGACGCGAATTCCGCGTTCGATGCATCGTATAACCTTATTCCTATCAAGTTCAACCCCGCACCCTTCCACATCTTTTTCATCACGCAGTCTCTGAAGTAGAGTGCCGGAACCACAGCCAAGGTCGAGCACTCTCGTCGCCGGTTCAATCAAATCTGAAATGATATTGAATCCGACTTCGAACTCGTGGAACGGCGTGCGGCCGGATTTAACGTCTTGATACACCGCGGAGAAATCCCTTCATAATTCGCGTTAAGGTCGGCATAGATTGCGCTACAAGAAAAGAATCATGCCCGTAAGGAAGACCCAATTCTATAAAAGACACATCCTTCTTGAGCGACTGCAAAGCGCGCACAATGGCCAACGACATACTCGTCGGGTAAAGCCAATCCGAATCAAAGCTAATAATGAGCATCTTACCGGAGATGTTCTCAAAAGCCTTGGTCAAACTGCCGTACTTTGTGGCCAAATCAAAATAATCAATGGCTTTGGTGATAATCACATACGAATCTTCATCAAAGCGCCGCATGAATGCGCTGCCTTGGTGCTCAAGGTAAGATTCCACCTCAAAAACGCCGCCTTCACGGCCGTTTTCGCCCATGCTATACCTGAAACCATTTATGTCCGTAAGGGTTCGTCGGCCGAATTTGGCTTCCATTGTTTCTTCGGAGAGATAGGTGATATGCCCTATCATTCTGGCCACGGCAAGGCCCTTAGGGGTACGTCGGCTGCTATCCGCTTCAGGGGCTATGCATGCGCCGCGTGAAGGATCACAATAAATTGCGTTACGCCCTACCCAGTTGAAGGCGATGCCCTGCGGGGACAAACGTGCAGTTGCCGCAATCACCACGGCCGAACCTACTTTATCCGGGTAGCGCACCACCCAATCCAGCGCCTGCATACCGCCCATCGAGCCACCCACAACATTGTGGAGCTTCTTAATGCCCAAGTGTTCCATGAGCATGACCTGAAGATCCACCATGTCACTTATAGTTATCAGAGGAAAGGATCTACCGTAGGGCTTGCCTGTGAGGGTGTTGACGCTGGGTGGACCCGTCGTCCCTTTGCAACCGCCTAAGCAGTTCGAACAAAGGACGAAGTAGTCATTTGTGTCTATGCCCTTCCCTGGGCCGATTATCGCATCCCACCAACCTACCCTTCCATTAGCGTCGATGCCCGCAGCATGAGCGTCTCCCGACAACGCATGGAGCACGAGAACAGCGTTGTCTTTGTCTAGAGAGAGAGTTCCGTACGTTTCGTAAGCCACGCGCACCGGACCCAGCTTGGCGCCGGATTCGAGCGTGATTTCGTTAAATTCCGCGTACTGTGTGTTCACTCTACCGTAGCTTCCATCCGACTCCGGATAATCTTTAAGCTCATCAACCATGTTCATCTTCCTTCCGGAGAACGCACAGAATGGGCCTGCGCCTGACGTGATTGCCGTAAACCGCTAGGGAGCGCCCTGCAGTATGAGAGATACAGCCTCCGGGGCAGGCGCCAACGCGTGAAGGCGCGTACGCTTAATGCGCACGCGCCCACACATATTCGCTAATAGTAAGTATTTTTGCGGACCAGTCAAGGCAGGTGAAGCTTAGCGCACTTACTTTGGTTCGGGCCTATTCAGGAACGGGCAAGCGCAGCGGCGCGGCGCAACGGTTCTCGATAAGTTCCGCGGCGGATAGCTTACGACCGTTTCGAGCCATCTCCTTGAGAAAATCGCCGGCCGAAGTGGATTTGAACCACGCAGGACCGAATAGCCGCTTCAGAGTTGAGGTTAAAACATTAGCGCCCGCCCATCCCTCAAGATAGTCAAGAGAATAGAAACCCGGCTCCATGTCCGCTAGATAGGCGGCAGGTTCGTATACAAATCCGGTCGCCCTTTCCATAAAATCGGTATAGTACTCTGGGTTCTTGAAATCTACGGATTCGTGAAGGGCTGTCTCCGCCTGAAACTTACCTATATAGCGACGTACAAGGCATAGCTTTCTCGTTTGATAGAGTTCGCTGAGACTCAGCGCCTCGTGATCGGTGAGCCCGCCTATTTCAGTCAGCCACTCCGGTGATTCCAAGAGTCCGGTGAAGAGGAAGGCAAAGGCTTCGTCCAGCCCGGCGGTGCGATAGAGTCGTCTATATTCCATAGGCAGATGCGGATCAAAGTGTGAGAGAAAAAACGCATGACCGGTTTCATGGAGCGCCGTCTCCATATCAATCAATCCACCCACCGGGTTCATAAGTACGTGAGCCTCACCGGGAATGGTAAGTCCCACACACATACCGCTTACATTCACGGCTGAAAAGTCAACAATGACATCTTCCCGTTTCAGGGGGTCAAAACCGATTCCCGCGAACGTGCGGGCGAGCTTATCAAGCGTGGTCACCATTCCGAAGCGGTCATCGTATTTTCGTACGCGCAATAGATGCAACGCATGGCACCTGCTGAGCTTGTGAAAGGGCCGCCCAATTTCCTCTTCGACCCAAGGTGTCATTCGACGATAATATGCGTCTTCTGTGTCGCGAAGGAAGTCCCCGAATTGCGCCATACGCGTCGCGAAATTAACGCTCTTTTTGCTCTTTGCGTAGTCCAGGAGCCCGTCAAATTGATAATCCTGAACGGTTTGTAATCGCACATCGAGCGTAGCCAAAAAGAGTGGATTGATAATACCCTTATGAAAAATCGAGTGTTCGCTAAGGATTTCCTCGCGTTTTTCGAAATCCATTTGGAGCTGCAACCAATTCACAACATCATTAGCGGGAATCTTCTCGTCCCCTACCAGCATGCGACCTTTTTCCATGTAGAAGCGCCGCATGTCCGTTAGGGTAGCTACGGCGCCCTCTATAATTAGATCAAGACACCCGAAGAAGAGTCGATCAATTCTTTCGCGCTCATCATCGTTAATGTCGCCGTTGGAACTTTCCCGAATGAAGCGCATTGTATCGGGTCCCAAAGACATGGATTCCATTTCCAAGAGATCCGACGGTCGCGCCGTAATGATATTGTGTGATTGCTCGATCAGAAGTAACGCCAGTCGCCGATGCAAGTCTTCTACATCATCGGCGATCCGTTTCAACGTTAAACTCAAGGTATACACCTCACCAAACGCTCACGCAGAGCGCATCTATATTACCATAGATTTCCCTTCGAATTTGTCTATAGGCGCAGAAATCCATGTATTAGCTATATCGTAAATCAGTGCGGTCTCGGTGTATGTGACATACTGCCGCAGATATATCAGCAGATAACTTTATACGATAGCGCCGCGTCTTCGTCTAGGGCCGCGTAAGGCCCGGAAGTTCACACGCGCATGTCCGAAAGACGCCGATGTCCGGTAAGAGGACGAGATATGAGGACATGCTTGTATGAAGATTCGTCTATGAGATCCACCGTGGGCTAGTAGTTTTGCGCCCACTTGGATCTGTTTCCTGAATCCTGTTTATGATGATTGCGTTTCGTAGACCGATTAGGATTGTAATTGCTTTTTTTGTTCATGAGACAATCCCACGAACAATATCCGTACACTGAGTATGTCATAGTCTGCATGACCGTATACTCTTTACCACAAGTTTTACACTTTTCCACGAGAACCTCCGCAGCCGTTCAGGCTGATTGTTACTGTTGTGATTCGCTACTGACGCGAATAATGACGGAAATGAACGGAGTTCACTCCAATGCGTTGCCCCACCTCGATTCCTATGCAATCATGCAAATCGTCCGCAGGAGCCGGTATGCTCATTCAGAAGAGGACGCCCCCGTTCGAAAACATGAGCGAATGTCCCTTTGAAGAAAAACACAGAGCTAATCGTAATCGTTTTAGGTATTGTAAGTACCGCTTCATCTTAGGTAGGCTGCTTTGGTACTCTTACTCAAACTCCACTGTTCGTCTATCAATTCGGTATGGGGAAATTCGTATACCACTGAACAATTTAAAAGACCAAATTCCCCTGAAACTAAAGCTTTGCGATTATTCGTCGGCGCTTATATGGAAGGACATCCTAGTCTGTGAAAAGTTCGAGACTTTGGAGATCCGGCGGCTCGATGATAGTCCGATAGGCGAAAGGCTTACGTGTTTTCGGCTTGATCCATTTTCTTGGGTCGAGCCGGCGTCAGTTGTATTCCGTTCCTTTACTGACTTGTCCGCGTTCTATCACTTGTCGAAGGCGGTGTCAAATTTGTTGTGCATTCTCGACCAAGGAAAATTTCCATTTAGCACCGTTTTTCAGCACTCCGACGCGGTCGGCTGTGCACTACAAGCGCGTACGCGCTGCCTACAGAATAGTGTTGCCCCTCCTACAGCCCATAACCGCTTCGGACTACTTTATACTTTCGTGGAGGACAGGAGTGCGCGTCAATCTCACTATGCCATATAAATGTCGAATCCGGTGGATCATCGAAAGGCCTGCCGTACTGAATGAGAGCCGTACATAAAATATGGCTGCTTCCCTGATACCCGCTTTCATGTTATACGATTGCGGAGTGAATCGCACGGAAGTCGCATAATGGACGCTTGGAAAAACTTTCTCCTAACGCTCTTTTGTATAAGCATACTGGGCTCTTGCGCGGCATCCAGCTATTTAAAGGGTGGCCTCCATAAGCAAGTCGATACAAACCTCACCATTGTGAATCTTATGGAGAATCCATCGCATTATCTGAACAAAGATTTCGTCTTTTCCGTGCGCTTCTATAAGAAAAGCGATCTTCCTAGTCCTCTTGGCGAAGACTACGTAAACTTCTTAATTGCGGACAGGGTAAGTTACATCACCCTCAATAAAGTGTGGATGAAGAAAGAACGAGCCGACATTCTCGATAAACTAAAGGAAATGCAAACAATCGTGATGAAAGCTCGAGTTTTTAAGGTGGATAAAGAGAAAGATCCCAACCTTGAAGCTATCGAAATAATACCCGAATAGATTATTTTTTTCACCAATCATCCTGAATGCCTCCTCCCGGTTCGCGGCAAGCGCAATACTACGGGAAGTTTTGCTCAGGGTACCTTTCAATCGAACTCACCGGGAGAGCTCACGTGCGCAAAATCCTTGTAACCAGCGCGTTGCCCTATGCCAACGGCGACATACATATTGGTCATTTACTCGAGTACATTCAGACGGATATATATGTTCGGTTCCTGCGACTAACCGATCAAGACGTCATTTACATGTGCGCCTCGGACGCGCATGGCACTCCAATCGAAATAAACGCCGCTAAGCGAGGAATCACCCCACGGAAACTCGTGGATGAATATCACGACAGGCATAAGCGGGATTTCCACCGCTATGAAATAGGCTTTGACGAGTTTTACACTACCGATTCTCCGGAGAATCAGCGTCACTGTAATACTATATTCACGACCGCCAAAGAAAAGAACCACATCACGACAAAAGATGTAGAACAATATTTCTGCGAATCTTGTAACAGGTTTCTTCCGGATCGCTACATACGCGGCGCATGCCCCAAATGTGCTGCGCCGGATCAGTACGGCGATGTATGTGAATCCTGCGGCGCAACGTACCAGCCCACAGAACTGGCGGAAGCGCATTGCGCGCTGTGCGGTAAAGAACCCGCACTGAAGACTTCCAAACATTTTTTCTTTAAATTAGTAGATTTCGCGGACTTCCTGCGCACGTGGACAGCTGAGCCCGGTCGTCTTCAAGATGAGGTTCGCGCCTTCGTGACTACATGGATGGATAGTGGACTCAAGGATTGGGACATTTCGCGCGACGGCCCGTACTTCGGCTTCAAAGTGCCCGGCGAAGAAAACAAGTATTTCTACGTGTGGTTGGATGCGCCTATCGGCTACATTGCGGCAACAGAACATTATTGCGCCTCCCATGGCTGTAATGCCGCGGATTATTGGATCAACCCCGCCGCCGACGTTGAGATCCATCATTTCATAGGAAAGGACATCGCCTACTTTCATACGCTCTTCTGGCCGGCTATGTTGAAAGCCGCCGACTATCGCATTCCCAGCGCGGTGCATGTGCATGGATTCCTCACCGTGAACGGCCTGAAAATGTCTAAAAGCAGAGGCACCTTCATTACGGCGAGCCAATTCGCGGATCTGGTGAATCCGTGGCGCCTGAGATATTATTACGCCACAAAGCTGGGGAATTCCATCGACGATGTAGATCTGAACATAGATGAATTCATTAATCGCACAAATGCAGAATTGGTAAATAATATTACTAACTTAATAAGCCGCACCATGGGATTTATTAACAAGAGACTGAACTCTACCTTGGGGACGATTCCCGCAGAGACGAAAGATCTGCAAACAAGAATCTTGACGCTTTGTGACGAGATCAAGGCTGACTACGACAAATTGCGGTTCGCTGCAGCGACGCGTCACATACTGGTCATTTCGGATGTAGCGAACAACTATGTTCAGCAGCACGAACCCTGGGCTTTGGTGAAAACCGATCCGGAAAAGGCGCTCAATGATCTGACCTTTGTAACAAATTGTATCAAGATCATTACTATCCTGCTCAAGCCCATAATCCCGGCTTATTGCAAGAAGATAGAAGACATTCTCGGTGTCGGCGATCTCCAATGGAAAGACATTGCATTTGACCTGGAATCGCGCCCCCTTAACACATTTGAAAAGCTTCTGGACAGGTTAGAACCCGGCGCCCTGGACGACCTGATCGTGGTAAGCGGTGACGATGCTGCGCCAGCCTCCGTAACCGGCTATTCACCTCCTCCGTTTAAGCCTGAAATAACCATTGATGACTTCGGGAAACTGGACCTTCGCGCCGGCAAAATAGTAGATGCTAAGGAAGTAACGGGAGCGGACAAGCTGCTGGAACTCCAAGTAGATTTGGGCGCTGAAATCAGAACAGTTTTCGCAGGGATTAAGTCCGCTTACCGCCCTGAGGAGCTGGTTGGAAAGATGGTTGTGGTGGTGGCGAACCTCAAACCACGCAAAATGAAGTTCGGTTTGAGCAGCGGTATGGTACTGGCGGTATCAGGCCCGGACGGACTGCCCATAGTGCTTGAGCCTTCTCCCGTGGCTCAACGCGGAACGCCGGTCAAATGACCAAGGAGCATTCGGTAACCCGTTTATAATGAAAGCTGTAGCGCCCGCAAAATTTCAGCGGGAAGCCTTGTGACCAATCCAAAGAGTTCTCAAGGCATGAGAATCATAGGAACACATTGAGCCTTTGCAGACGGCTCTTTGCGCTTTAGGCGCTAACCCATGCCGAGGAGATGTCAATATGACTTTCGGAATTCTAACGTAAAATTCCGGTCCACCTACCCGTAAGTAGCAGCAGAACAATGTTCGTGCGTAAAGTCCACAATGGAGCCGACGTCTTCCACCGTCGGGGGACGGGAACCCCAAAGCCCCTCCCCTCGCTACGGATGATACGCGATGGAGAGTCTTCGCCGTAGTCATTCAGTCGTACGCGGGAGCGACATCTTAACTTTTTGCTATATTTAGACAAAAACCGCGGTTTGCCGCGAGTGACTGTATACTTACCCTTCGCCCCTATAAAGAACGGAGGGCGGCGTTTCAGGGTTCCGCACGGTCTGCGCGCCTGCCCACTTACGCTGGTGCGAAATCTGACAATACGGCTCTTGTGAACAGCTTGAGAGGCTTTTTGCGTTTTGACTTGACAACCTAATGTATTAGTATATCATAAAATGTAGGGCTGAGGAATCTTTATTTTGGAAAATGTATTCAATTTTTTGGAAGGATTTAGCAAGCTAAAGGCGGTTCTGCGCCCGGTAGACATCGGAACGTAAATGTAGCTCGACGTAGCTGACAAAGGAAGAACTTCCTTACCTGTCTTTCATGGTGAGTACCGGCGATGCGCGTATGGTGATGTCATAGTGTAGACCGGCATCCATCTGAGTCCTTGGAAAATGAACGCCTATGGCCGCCGACATACGCTGAGGTAGAAGTTGTGGAGGACCACTGGTATGTTACTTTCCTCCACCTGGTGTAATCCTCGAAATGCCGTCTCGGATGTTCCCGCCGAGTCTTCGGAAATCCCTCCCAAGTTGCTCTAATACGGAATGAGCTGGAGCTGCGGCTTCATGAGGAACGGCTTTGCCGGACCCCTGAGAGCTGTTCGTCGGCTGTTTGAAAGCTCCCATGACAAATCCTTGAAAGCCTATGCGTGAAGCGTCTTTCTGTTCAATTGCCGCTTCATTGCTCGGATGAAGAAGCCGCTGAGGCGCGGGTTTACTGGAGGGAATGCGAGCCATTACGGACCCGTCTGAGTCCGGTTCGAGTTGGCGAGATTGTACTGTCGGGGACGGCCCTCGACCCGCAGGCTGGTACGGCACAGCAGGTGGCAAAGGCAGTAAGCTTGATACATCGCCCGCAGCTGGACCACTGGGTGGACGTCCGGCGCCAATCGGAGCCCTTTCGGTAGACTCGGTTTTCGGCTTGTCGGCGCTCTCAGCGTTTGCGGACGCAACGCTAGGTTTTATCGCACGTCTCCGTGTTCCGCTGACCGGACCCGTTTGTTTAGGCGCCTTAGATTTGTCGTGAATTCCACGAGCCTTAGGTCCTTGGGAGTCGGTTTTGTCGTCCACGGCGCTTTTATGCGCGGCACGACCGGATTGCTCGCTATCTGCTACACCCTGGCCCGCTGCAGTGCGGAACGACGGTGTCAGTGCCCGTTGTTCCACATGGCTACTACCGAGCAAAGAGTTTATAAATTCCGTAAACGGTTCCTCTTCCCAATTGATAAGTCCGGCCGAGCTACCAATAACATCACCGTTACGATCTATGACGTAGGTTGTGGGAACCCCCGGCGCTTCGTAGATCGCCTGACCTGAATCATTTACGATGAAGTTGGTGCCGACCCCGCCGCCAAGCTTCTGTCGTTTCACGGAAAATCTCTTCGCCGGATCATAAACAAGCGGGAAGACGAAGTTTGATCGGAGCGCGTAGGTGCGAAACTTTTCATGATTATCAAAAAGGTTCACGCAGAGGATTTCCAGGCCACGGTCCTTATATTTCTTGTAGACGCGGTTCAGGATAGGCTTTTCCGTCGTACATGGCGGGCAGTCAATCTTCCAAAAATTCAGGATAACCACTTTATTCTTAAGCGCATCAAGGTAGAATACGCGGCCCCTTACATCCTGCAAAACCAGATTTCCCGCTTTGCTGGGAGCGGAATAAAGATTGAAGTTATGGGAGAGAAGTTTTTCTCGTAGAGTCTCGCCGTGACAAACAAGGGGGAGCGCAGCCACGCATATGAATATCGCCGTGATAAGCAGCCTTTTCCGTAGCATCAGCCGGTTCCTTTGCCGAAAAGCTCAGAATCGATGTCAATCCTATCTCACAATTTCCAGGTTTTCAAGGCTTTTTCCCTCAATAGCGGACTTGCTTTTTTTTCCGCCATACACTATAAGGCGCGGTATCCGGGGTGGCAAGGTGACCGCCGGCGCCCAGGCGCGGGAGGAAAGTCCGAACTCCATAGGGCAGGATGCCGGGTAACACCCGGTGGGGGTAACCCCAAGGAAAGTGCCACAGAAAGCAAACCGCCCCTCTCAGCGAGGGGTAAGGGTGAAAGGGTGAGGTAAGAGCTCACCGGTTCCCGTGGTGACACGGGATGCCAGGTAAACCCCATCCGGAGCAAGACCACATAGGGAAGCGTTTGAGGGCTGCCCGTCCGAAGCTTCCGGGTAGGTTGCTGGAGGCGGCGAGTAATCGTCGTCCTAGAGGAATGGTCACCACCCGTTAAGGGGACAGAATTCGGCTTAACGACACCCCGGATCTCCAAAAGGAGCTGATATGACGGATGAGACGAAGAAATCGAACGAGTCGTCCGACCCCCGCGCTTCATCTCCCCCTGCGCTGAGGTCATCACCGTGGATTTACAAATATGCAGCTCCAGCGGCCGTGCTCGTCGCGGTCGTGGGCGGCCTGTACAAGACCGGTGTACTCAACGGGCTCGCAGGAGGTGGTCACGGCAAAAGCCCCAAGGCTGTGTTCTACAAAGTGGATGATGAAAGACTCTTCGCATCTGAAGGACTGCTGAAAAGCGCAGGCGCCGGACTACTGACGCCGCGCACGCGGGGCAAAGTTGCGGAACGTGCTCTGCTCGACGAAATACAGAAATCGCCTGAATATTGCGCGGCAAAGAATACGCTCGGCCAAGAACCGGCGACGGTTTTAACCGCGGAGCCGTCTGCACCTATAAAGGCCATTTCTAAAAACTCCGCTAAACCGCAGGCACTAACCGCGGCCAAGGGGAAAAACGACGCAGAAGAGTTGCCCAAACCGACTACCGTCGCGTCCGATGAAGCCAAAAACACCCAAGAAACACCTGAGAACGAGGTTTCCGAGCAAGCCGACGGTTCGAAGGAATCTACCCCGGAGCGCGATGAAGTCTCCGTCGCCAAGGGGCACGGTCGTCACATCGAAACGCCTGTAGGGGCTACGGCTGCTTTGACCAAGACGCCTTCCCCCGCAGAGCCAAATACCAGGCCCGATGAGTTCCGGCTGCCCGGCTCCGTCACCGTAAATATGCGAGGGTATTCAGGAGCCGTCCTCAAATGGGGATTGATGGTAATCTACGACACATCGTCGGCTATGGGCAAAAAGGTAAGATCCTGGAACACCACAAGAAGTCGTGTAGCAGAATCGATTATCCTTAAGCTGCCGAATGCGGTGACGCCCGGTTCACGCGTGGCGGTGCGTGACTTTCAATGCGGCAAAGGCGACGTAGGAAAGCGGTGTCCGACTCGCATGCTTTTTCCATGGGGTGATGCACCCTTTGCGGAGCTGAAAGACAAGCTTAGTCACGCAAAAGCGGCCGGCAAAAACAACGCATGCGCGGCCGCTGCTTATTCGCTCAAAAAAGATTTCGTAAACTCAGGAACCTTGACGCCCCGGATACTCATTATCACTGAAGGACTTTCCAAGTGCGTGTATAGCGAAGTCCTACAAGCGATCGAAGAGCACAAAGAAAAGAACAGAATCATTATAGACGTCCTCTTCCTCGGCGCGCGAAAGAAAAAACAGGATGGGTACGCCGCGATCGTGAAGCGAACCGGAGGTGTTGTGATGCATATCCACGGACCCCATGAACTCGACCGCACGATGAAGAACTACGCAAAGCTGCTCAAGGCCAAGACCATGGAGAAGATAGAGATCCGTGGCGAAAGAATCGTCTATAACACCCCTCCGGAAGAAGAAACTACCCTTGCTCCGGGGAGTTACAATATTATATTACCACTAGTGGTCGGATTACATTCGTCCAACCGAACAATTCACAATGTGAAGATAGCGCCCGGGGAAGCACGCGTTTTGGACGTTCGCATAAAGAAGGGACGTCTGATCTTGCGATGATTCTTATCTCCGCTGATGTGGTTCATATGGTAAGCGCTCGTCTATACGTAGCCTCATGTCTCATACGTGGTAGACGAGTAGTACTTGTTAAAGATGGCGGCAAGTGGGTTCCGTTCTCGAGAGTCTTCGCAGAAGGCAATTAGGGTTGGGCGACGCCCACTGGGCGCGCATGCAAATCTGCCGCGTGGACAACGATACAGAAATAGCAGAGCACCGGGATGAACTGCGAAGAGCGCTTGTCACGTCAGACCGTTACCGTTCGCTATTCTACATGTCGGAAGGACGCACTACCCGTCGCTGGTCTTTGCATGTTCGCCATTACGTGGTAAATTATTCGTTTGAGTGAATGGCCTCCCTCGTACCATTCCCAATAGCTTTTGGAGGACAATATAGAATGAAATGCGACACCTTAAAAAAGGGCGTTGAGTGCTCTTTTATGTCGAAGAAAGGTTGTGGCTTCGGTGAAGGTCACTGCTTACCCGTGGTCGAATCCTGCAGCGGATGCGCCCGCACGGGTGTGCACGAAGACATTACCTATTGCAATGTTGCACCAAGCCCGGAAAGTAAGTGGAGAATAGGCTCCTGTAATTTCGCCACGCATCTTGAGAAAAAACGTGTCGAAGAAGCCCAAAAGATTAACCCATTGAAGGCTTCGAAACGCGCGGCTGCTTCAAAAAAGTAGTTTTATCGGCATGTGACCGGTTATTTAGCCGGTCACATGATTCATCACACAGGGTTCAATGTGGTTGCAAGCAACGTGGCCTCTCCTGGTGCACGTTCGATGCAAGCAACTCGTGCTTACAGAATAAACCTGCTGAGATCCTGGCTCCTTGCGATCTCTTGCAGTCGGCCTCTCACCATTTCCGGCGTGACCGTCACCGTTACTCCTGCCATATCAGGGGCTTCAAAACTTACTTCTTCCAGTAGCTTTTCCATGACAGTGTGCAGTCTACGTGCGCCTATGTTTTCCGCTGACTCATTAACTTCTTGTGCCAGCGCCGCCATTTCCAGTATGGCTTCGGGCTGAAACACCAGGTTTACTCCCTCTGTTCTGAGAAGTTCTTCATATTGACGGACGAGAGCGTTCTTAGGTTCCGTGAGGATGCGCACGAAATCCTCTTTGGTCAGCGCGGACAACTCAGACCTCAAGGGGAATCGTCCCTGTATTTCAGGAATGAGATCCGCCGGCTTAGAGACGTGAAAGGCGCCTGCTGCGACAAACAGTATGTGATCCGTGCGAATCACCCCATGCTTGGTGTTGACGCTGGAGCCCTCGATTATCGGCAATAAATCTCGCTGCACGCCTTCCCGAGACACATCGGGTCCGTAATGTCCTGAGCCTGTTCCGGCGATTTTATCGAGTTCGTCGATGAAAACGATACCTGTCTGCTCTACTCGCTCCCTGGCCATTTTCACTACTTTGTCGTTGTCGATGAGCTTACTAAGCTCTTCATGCGTCAAGATGTCGAAGGCTTCGGGAACTTTAACTCTGCGGCGTTTGGACTTACCGGGAAACATGTTCGAGAACATATCCTTGAGGTTAATGTCCATTTCCTCCATGCCCGCGGGCGAAAAAACCTCCACAACCGGTATGGAGCTGATTTGGGTTTCTATTTCCACCTCTCGGTCGCTGAGCTTCCCGTTCCGTAGCATTTTCCGGAATTTTTCTCTCGTTCTTTGAGCCACTTCCATGTCATCACTGTTAGTCTCCAGGTGCAGGGAAGTCCGTTTCGCTTTCTTCGGATAGCGCATGGGTAGAAGAATATCGAGTAGATGCTCTTCAGCCAGTTCTTCCGCTTTCGGCCTGAGCGCGTCGTATTCCTCGGCTCTAACCATGGTAATCCCGATTTCCATGAGGTCCCGGATCATGGATTCCACATCACGACCCACGTACCCCACTTCCGTGAACTTGGAGGCTTCCACTTTTAAAAAGGGAGATTGGGCTAATTTGGCTAATCGGCGGGCGATTTCCGTTTTGCCCACACCCGTGGGACCAATCATAATGATGTTCTTGGGCGCAATTTCATCTCTCAGTTCGTCGCTCACCTGCCTACGACGCCATCGGTTCCTGAGTGCAATCGCGACCATGCGTTTTGCGTTATTCTGACCGATTATGTATTTGTCTAGTTCGGCCACTATCTGACGAGGAGTAAGTGTATCCATCCTTAAAGCCTTTACAACTCTTCAACGATTACTTCGTTATTTGTATAGATGCAGATTTGTCCGGCGATACTCATGGCGATTTTCGCTATGTCTCTGATATCCGTATCCGTGTGGTGCAAAAGCGCCTTGGCCGCTGCTAAAGCGTAATTGCCACCTGATCCGATGGCGATAACACCATCGTCGGGTTCCACTACGTCTCCCGTACCTGAGAGCAAAAGCGTTTTTTCGGTATCCGCCACAACGAGCATAGCCTCAAGCCGTCTTAGCATTCTATCAGTGCGCCATTCTTTGGCCAGCTCTACAGCGGCCCGGGTTAAATTGTTGGTGTATTTATCCAACATACTCTCAAATTTTTCTAATAGCGTGAGGGCGTCTGCCGTAGATCCTGCGAAACCGGTCAAAATGCGGCCCTCTTTGCCTATACGACGGATCTTCTTGGCAGTGTGTTTGACGATGGTGTCACCCAGCGAGACTTGCCCATCACCTGCTATTACCACCCGCGATCCGCGCCTAATACATAATATAGTTGTGGATCGAAAACTGGTCTTAGAACCATTATTTCTCATATGTTCGTTTCCTGCTGATTATTCGCAATCCTCCGACGGAGGTAAACCGCTCACACATCGTTACGGCGTTTTTGCAGGGCATCCAACAGCCGCGCCGTATGACAATAAGCTTTGGCAGGCGTAACATGACCTCTCGACGCCCTTTATTCACTCTTGCTACCCCCTTGGGGCTGCGCCCTGCCCCCAGGAGTGAGGCTAAGTATAGTCCATTGTGCCAAGAATGAGAAACTTTTGTGAATTCTATGCGTCAAGAAGGTTGGGCGGAAATGACCTATTTCCTGGGAGAAGCCTCGAAGCGCGGCAAGACCCTTTTATATGGAACAGCTCCCTGAGAGCAGTTCTCAGGCTGGGTGACTTTGATGCTATGGTCGAAAACGTATTTAGCCGACCGATAGCGAGCGCTTTGTAGTGTGGGAACGCGCTTCATGGTAATACTCGAGCAGTTGTTCTGCTCTATTCCGAGCACAGTGATACTGCAGAAGCTTGCCGCGAGCCGCCTCCCCGATCTTCCCGGCTTCACCGGCCGAGATTTGGGTTAAATACTTGACTACATCGCCCTTGCCGCGAGCCACTAAAATTTCGTGATCCGGTTTAAAGAACTGATCGAGTCCCGGCCACCAATCACTGATGATAGGTGTGCCGCATGCGGCAGCCTCAAAGAGCCGGACACTGGGTGACCATCCTGCCGCGATCATATCCCGTCGTGTGATGTTAAGGGTGAACCTTTGGGAATTATAAAAATCCCGGTGGCGGGCGGGTTCAATATGATCCATGCGAAGCACGTTCCGCGGCCAGGTAACGGACGCAGGGTATTGAGAACCGGCCACAATAAAGCGGCCTTGGGGCCACATTCGGGCAGGCGCGTTCAGCAGCTCGTCGAGGGCGGGTTGCCGATCTATGCTGTAGGTTCCTAAGTAGCCCAGGTCCCAGTCGTAACGCTTGCGATCCGGAAAGTACAAGTGCGGGTCTACGGAACAATATAGCGGCCGCGCCATGGGTGAACCGTATTCCCGTTCCAGGCGCGTCAGCATGGGACCTCCGGTGAACGACAAGTACATGTCGAATTGGGAGATCAGTTCAGGACGCAGATACTCGTAATCACCATTCCTGAGCTTGGCCAGCGTGACAGGGGTATCTATATCGTAAAAAGCGGTAACCCCTCGGGCGGTTTGGAGAATCCACCCGGCAACCTGAACCCCTTCCGGAACGTATGATCCCACTATGATCAGGTCAGCGTCCCGAATGGCTTTTGCGAAGCGCCGTCGCAATTCACTCATCGAGCCGTAGATCTCTGCCACACAAAAATCCGGCGTCGGCATGTCACGGTTCTCCGCATACCAAGGCACATCACGTTCAAGGAACAAGACTCCATGCCCTTGAGCCGCAAGTTCCGCAACAAGGCTTCTGTATGTAGTCGCATGACCGTTGCCCCACGACGACGTTATGGAAAGCCCCATAATAACCACTGAAATGTGCGTCATAGATTACTCTCAGCCGACGGTTTTCCTTATCTCCGTAAAAGTTCACAGAGTCTTGGGAAGGCTCTGCGTACGCCAAACGTTACTTGTCTTTCATAAGAGAGATGTAAGCAAGGAATGCACTTGAGCCGCCCGCTGTTCATACGTATGGTGCTCCAGGACGCGTCTTTGAGCCGCCTGACCTATCCGGGAAGCCGACTCGGGCGTAAGCTTATCAAGATGCGCTAAGACGTCCTGCCCATTCTTGGCGACGAGAACCTCCTCATCAGGAGTTAGAAATTCCTCTATCCCCGGCCAGTGATCTACAATCATGCACGCCGCCGCTCCTGCAGCTTCAAACACGCGTGTCGGTGGAGAAAAGCCAAAACGCGCCATACCCGCTCTGTTCACATTGAGGACCGCAAGGGCGGAGCTGTTGAACATGTTGTGGTCCTGCGTGTAAACATGTCCCAAATAATCCACATTAGAGGGCAAATCGCCGGTGAGCCAGCCATTTCCACCTAATAAAAACCGTTTATCGGGGGCGTTTGAGGCAGGAGTAAGGAAGAATTCCCGAACCCTCTCCTCTCTATCCGTTAAACGATTGCCCATGAAAAACAGATCAGAAGCGTATTGGGGTCGAGCTTCCACTGGATAATGGGTGTCCGGATCCAAAGCGTTATAAATTGAGGTTCTTGCAAAATGTTTGAAAAATGATGGCCGGCATGTGCTGGCTACACTCCTTTTCTGAGGATTTTTCAAACTCACCCCTTTGTGACTTAATTTGTTTGGGTCTTCAGCAAATTTAGCCGTTTTTTGGGCAGACC
>JBBRBO010000011.1:0-55188 GCA_038205805.1 Desulfomonilales bacterium | reverse complement strand
GGAGAACCTTCTTGGAAGAAGGCTTCTCCCCGAACCCCTCTCCAAGAACTTCTACTATTGCCGAAACCGGCTTTTCTCAAGGAGAAAATGCCGCTTTCGGCGATTATCACAATTTCTTAGAAAGAGATTGGAACAACCTGCTTTGCAACAAAAGTTCCGCCGATCTTACCTTTTTGAAAGCACATCGGTATCAGACGACGAATAGCGCTTCTTTCATTGCGTATTGGTATCGAACCGAGACACTGCCGCTCGGTATTCCCTTATGAGCGAGGGCGTGCCGGCATGTGCGTACCTGCTTCGTTAGCTTCCGGCGCCGCCTTGATGTGAAGCGTCTTGTTTCTCCATCCGAAGTCCACTAATGTATATAAGGATTCGGTTCGAATTACGCGGACCTGAAGGGACGGACTGTGGGTTACCGTTCACCCGGCCCAAGCCGTATCGCGTCCGGTGAATTCTACGATGACCGGCGGCTCGTCTACCGGCTGGGTGGACTATGTATCGAGTTGAATCGTCTGGACGCTAAGGAGGCTCGTCATGAACAAATCGGAAATCTTGAAAGCGCTTGAGTGGGTCGATAAGAGCGCATCGGAAGGAGACGTCCGGTTGCTGGCCCAGGCAAAAGCCGCTCTGGATACGCAGTTGGCGTCCACCCGAAACGAATCCGGCTCACAAACGGCCTACAAAACGGCCTGCGAAAGCTTTGTGAGAAAACACGGAAGAGAACCCCTGGAAGACATCGAAGCCGAATCGGAATAACGTAACCGCGCATTTGCATTAGACAAAATCGGGGAGAAGCCTTCTTTTCAAGAAGGTTCTCCCCAATAGTACTTCTTTTATTGCGCATCCGTATTACGCATTTCGTGTGACCACGAACTCTCCGTAGGGATCTCCCACTTCGATGCCCTTTGTCTGGACACATGAGAATGTGCCAAGCCCGTTCGGGAACGTATCCCCGTACGCCAAATCCATAAATCCGGCTGAAACTCCTTGGATCATATACGCGAAGGGCCTCTTAATGTCGGCGTTTTGAGCGCCGTCCGCCTCATAGTAGTTCTTAGCGTGAATAACCATTTTCTCATTGGGGATGAGCTCCACAATTTCCGCATCCGCCCAACCCCACGCGGTGAACACTGCGTATGCGCCATACAGTATGTCCTCGGGAGCCTTTTCGATCATGGGACCGACCACCTGATTCCATTGGTCGGAAGTGATGATGCCGTGGCCGGTGTAGTACCCGCATTCATGGCCGGCTCGCTCCAGCATTTCCTCGACCGCTTCCACAAGGCCGGGGTCAACGCTCTTTATCATGGCTGTGGAAAAACCGTTCCAGAAATCGGCGGGAAGTTGTTGCACGTAAACGCCCAAGGCTGGGATAAGACCTTCACTATTTCCGGTGAGCTCGATCTTTGACAGCTCCGAAATGATTTTCTCTCTGTCGATTGCCATAGTTTCCTCACGATAGGGCTGATAGCCGCTTGCAATGGCTATTTATCTCTTCATGCGTCGGGCGGACAGGATATTTTGAACGCCTACGCCGCTGTTTTTGCGCAAAATCACTCGGCGCATCAATCATCGGGCAGTGTCCCCATCGACCACGCCTTAAGCTGTAACCGTCTATTTTGCCGTCGCCGTGAACGCCGACACGGCGTCACCCTTGACGAGACTCTGAGTTTCTTCCACGGTGTAGGTGTCCGGTGACACGCCGTAGACCGCCCCGAGGGTTCCTTTGAGGAAGCCCTGGCTGAAAAGATTGACCGGTTGCGGGGCGGATCCCCATTTCTTCAGCCAGCCTTCGTCTAAATGAGAGTACTCCATCTCCGCTGTGGCCGAGTCGGCGCCGTTTGCGTTGATTTTCATCAGACCCATACCTAAGGCCTTCCAGTAGCTTTCAGCTAACGAGATTCTCTCTTCCTTGGATTCAACGCCGTTGGTCGTGTAATAGTCTGAGAGGAAATCTCCAAAGACCTTTGCGGCCACGTTCACCATAGCGTCCACCCCGCCCAACTCCTGGGCGTCTATGGCTAATTGCGTGTACATAACCGCATAGTGATGACAATGGAGCACCATTTGCCTGTCATTCATGTAGTGACGGTTTGTGGTGGGGTCAAAACGATGGTGCAGTTTGATTTCAGGCATGACTCCGGCTCCTCCTTGCGAAGAGATCCTTGGTCTTGATGAGTTCCTCGTAAACGCGAGCGGCTTTATCAAGGATTTCAGGAGAATCCTCAATTGTTGATGCCCGTTGCTTGGACATACCCATTTTAAGCTGCATTCTCGCTTCGCCCAATGTTACGCCCGCTTCCGCTATCTGTTCAAAATACTTGGAAAGACGTAGACCCATTATAAAATTCCTCCTCCGCATGCAGATGAAAACAATCGCCGACACTATTGCGCAGCAAAAATGGCGCCTGCCTGCGGGTAATAAGAAAAAAAGCTAATAACTAGGCAATAAAGATAACTTGAGAGAGAGAGTAAACTACCGGCTGTTTATTTTTCCTATACGGGAGCGCGGAAAGGCGTGAATATAACTCAAGGCAACCGTAATGGACGCACGGAGGGATCGAAGCGACCCATTATTGTGTGACAACCACTCAAAAGGTGTGCGGCCTGCGTGTGGAGCAAGCATCAGGTGAGCGTAACTACTCACCATTTGTAGGATTTTCATCACAGGAGGGAAAACGAAGAGACGGCCGAATGGGAATATTGTGTATGTTCTACGTCCCGGCGGTCGCAAACCGTTTGATTAGCTCACCGAGCGGCCGTCCGTCCGCATGTCTCGCTCGGTGAACCATACTAAACATCACCCCGTGTAGGGACCTTCCGGGGGACCGGTCGCGGGTTCGTGAATCCCAAAAAGGATCGCATACAGCGCCGGCACGATCAACATGGTTATGACGCAGGCGAACAAGAGTCCGGCCATGAGAGCCACTGCCATGGCTGAGAAGAAAGGATCTTGAATCAAGGGAATCATACCAAGCACCGTTGTTATGGCCACCACAAGCACTGGGCGCAGCTTAGTCACGCATCCCTTTATGACGGCATCATAAGGCGGTGTCCCGCTCTCGGTTTCGTTTCTAATTTTGTCCAAGACGACAATGGAATTCTTGATCTGTTCACCTCCCAAACTGAGCACCCCCAGCAGGGCCATAAAGCCGAAGGGCAGCCCCGAGAACAGAAGGCCCGCAGTGACGCCGATGAGGCACAAAGGCGCGACCAGCCAAATCGTCAACGTCGTACGGACGGAGTTGAAAAGACTTATGATAATGAAGGCCATAAGCGCTAAAGCGACCGGCAAAGGTTTTGCCAAAGCCGCGCGGGCTTGTGCGGAATCCTCGTACTCGCCACCCCATTCCAATGAATAGCCCGGGGGTAGTTGAATCGCTTCAATTCGGTCCCGCACACCATTAATACCGATGCGCTTTCAATAAGGTGAGATAGGGGGAGCTTTTATTGCAAAACTGCTTTTTCCAACCTCTTTCTGGAAAATGTGTGGTAATCGCCGGAAGCGGCGTTTTCTCCTTGAGAAAAGCGGTTTTTAGCAACTGCAGAATTTCTTGGAGAGGGGTAAGGGAAGAAACTTCTTTCAAGAAAGTTTTCTCCCATTTTACGTCTTTGATACATGTTGGTATAGGGTGGTTGTTCGTGTCCGGAATGTACATTGTGTCGCCGCTATGGTGAGGCCATTGGGCTCGTTCAGGGCCGCCTCAAGGCGAGCAGATACGCAGATTCGGCGAAGTTCATCTGTAAGAAGGTGTTACCAACCTTCCTCAAGAAAGCGCTTTCAAAGCTTTTTCTCTTTCCGTGCTGACCGGTAGTGAAAAGAGAAGGCTACTGCTTGTGTTCCGCCTTCATCTTGGACTCTCGGAGCATGGTGACGATTTCGTCCCGGTCGCGCTCCTGCGCCACGGTGAGTGCGCTTTTGCCTTCCCAGTCCTCGAGGGAAACATCGGCGCCTTGGTTTAACAGGAGGCGCACGATGTCTTTGTGACCGTACTTCGCGGCAAGGATGAGCGCGGTGCTCTTCTGTTGGTTGCGAGCGTTGATGTCGGCGCTCCGCACAAGGATGTTCACGATGCCGGCGTGTCCGTTAGCCGCTGAGATCGTCAAGGGAGTATTGCCGTTCTTGTCCTGTGATTCAGGGTCGGCGCCCTTGCTCAGGAGGAATTTCACCATGTCGGCCTTACCCAATTGTGCGGACTTGAACAGGGCGGAGGCGCCCTCGGCGTCACGCAGCTCCAGGTTCGCCCCGAGTTCCGCAAGTGTCCTTGCGGACCGCAGCTCTCCCGCTCCGGCGGTTATGATGAGCGCTGTTGCGCCGTTCTTGTCCATGGCGTTTATCTCGGCCCCGGCCTTGGCCAAAATACCGAGGATCTCGGCATGACCGTTAGCCGCGGCTTCCATGATGGGCGTGCGATTGTTGGCGCCCATAAAGTCCGGATTGACGTTCCGGTTCATCATGAGACCCACGATGTCTTTGTAGCCCAAGCACGCCGCCAGACTGAGGGGGGTGTCACCGGTTTCGAGCATGCAGAGGGGATTGGCGCCGTTTTGCAACTCGTCCGTGGCCCGTTTGGCGTCGCCGCGCAGGACGCTCAGCATGAGTTTTCGTTCAGGAATACCGCCGGACACCTTGACTGGTGGATTCTTCGTTATGAGGTGCTTGACCGCTTCGGCGTGTCCGCCTCGACATGCGTTAATCAGAGCCCCTTCCGAGTTGATGTCCTCGATGCCCAAGCTGTCCGACCACTTCAGGAGGGTCTTCACCGTGTCCGCCGACCCGGATTGGGCGGCGAGACTCAAGGCGGTTTCCCCATTATTGGTGCGGTTTTTTACGTCCGCGCCTTCCTGAAGCAGTATATCAACGATGTTCCTGTGGCCGCCGGCCGCGGCCAAAATGAGGGGGCTTTTCCCCTCGCCGGTCTTTGTGTTCACCGAAGCGCCGCCGTCGATCAAGACGCGACACATATCGAAATCACCCTTCTCCGCGGCGTAGGACAACGCCGTCGCACGCTTGTTGTTCGCGGCGTCTCGATCACTCCCTTTCGCTAAAAGCATCTTCACGGTCTCAACGCTGCCTTTACGGGCGGCAAGGATCAAGGGAGTGTTATTGTCTTCGTCTCGAACGTCCACGTCGGCGAGTCTGGGCAAGATTTGCTCCATTGCCGCAGGGTCTCCCGTTTCCGCCGCGCGGAGCAATCTTTTCTTTAATTCAGCCTGGGGAATTCTGGGGCCTACGTAGGACAACGGGAATGCGCCCACCATCTTGCCCTCGAACTGCGGGTGCTGGCGGCCTTGTGTGTCGTCCTTGGTCTTGGAATACGCGTATTCGTACGCCTCGTTCAAGGTGACGATACCGTCGTGGTCCCTGTCGGCCTTGCCTCTGAGTCCTTCCAGGAAGTTGTTCGTGAAGATGCTGTTCTTGAGCTTGGGGTTTTCCCAGGATAACTGCTCGGGCTTGGCCGATGTGATGATCGCGCGACCCGAGGAATTGCGGATTTCCTTCATAAAGGTTTCCATGGATGGGACAAGGCTCTTGGCTTTCATGTCCGTGAAGCCGCCGGCGTAACACGCATCCGCAATAATCAAGACGCGTTCGGCGCTGATCCCTTTCAGGAAGTCAAGGCCGCTCATCTTGACGCTGGTTGCGCCGATGTAGTCCGTCTCGGTGTCATACGGCAAGAACATGAAGTCGTCGGGACGGATGGGGTCAAAAGCCCCGTGACCGCTGAAAAACAGCACGATTGTGTCATCCTTGCCGGCCTTCGGAAGCGTGTAGAACAGGTACTTCTCGATCTCGAGTTTGGTGGCCTTCTCGTTCAGCAGAAACGTCACCTTGACGTCTTTGAAGATCTCCTTCTGCGTCTCAAGGAACTGGCCGAAGGATTCCGCATCTTTGTCCGCTAAATCCAGCTGCGGCACCTTTTTGTCCGTGTACGAGGAAACTCCCACCACCAGCGCATAGAGGCTGCCCGTTTGCAGAGCCGGCGTGTTTCCGTTGGCCGCTCGACGTTCGGGTTCCGCACTCTTTGGGGCGGCGGCGGATAGGGCCGTCTGCGCCATGATCCCACAAACAAGCGCAGTCATCATGAGTATGCCGAGTCTTTTAGCCCAAACCATAGGAGTCTCCATTGTTCGTAACCATTACCGGGCTTGAGGCGGCTCTGCGCCCCTTACGCAATTTCAAGTAGTTGCAAGGGCGCCGATGAACGGTATGCAATGCTCGTTGCGCTCGCGCATCAAATATTCCACAGCGCTTCAGGCAAGCCGTTTACGGGAGCGACCCCGAAAGTCCGGGAACCGCATCGGGTGTCCTCTCCGCATTAGAGTTCCCCAAATGATAAGAGTTTCATTCAGAGATTATATCATGATATGAGTTTAATACATCCGTGAACGAGTATTTGTTTTTAATAAAAAATTCTTTCCTAATCACCTCAATGCCCTTCGGGGAGTACATGCTGTGTTTGAGTAAAATTGTCAAGTCATAGGCCGGCCGGCCGCCGTGGAAGCCCGGTGGAACAGAAAAAACGAAAAGAATATGGTGATTTTCAGACGCCGCAGGGTCTAGCGACCGAGGTTTGTCGATGCGTAAGCGCTATGGGGCTCCAGCCGAAGTCCGTTCTCGAACCGTCATGCGGGACCGGGAATTTCCTCTTGGCGGCCTTTGAAGCGTTTCCAGACGTAGTGAAAGCTACCGGCCTCGACATCAACGGCGAGCACGTCCAGGCCGCCCGAGTCCTCATGAGCCTTCACGGACTCCACAAACGCACGAACATACTCCACGCAGACATTTTCTCCACGGACTGGACCCATTTCCCCGATCTCGGCCCCGACCCCTTGCTGATTATCGGCAATCCCCCTTGGGTGACCAACGCCGCCTTGGGAGCCCTCCACAGCGGAAACCTTCCCCCCAAGTACAACGCCGCCGGCCTGGCGGGACTGGATGCCGTCACGGGAGCCGCAAATTTCGACATTGCGGAATGGATTATCCTGAAGGCCCTCGATCTCCTTGCGGGACGAGAAGGCGCCCTCGCCATGCTGTGCAAGACATCCACGGCCAAGCGGGTGATCCTTGACCTAAAGCGAGCCGGTCGGCCCGTGAGTTCCGCTGCCATACACGCTATTGACGCCAAGCGACACTTTGGAGTGAACGTGAGCGCCTGTCTCCTCACGGTGACCACGTGCGGGCTACGACCCTGGGACGGGCGCTTCCCTATGTATGACGGCCTAGACGTGAAGTCCGCCTCCGTTGTGAACGCGGGCGTCACTGAGAGAGGGCTCGTGCTGAACATGGACGCTTACGAGCGGCTGCGTCACCTGGACCACGAAAACGGCCCCAAATGGCGATCCGGCGTGAAACACGATTGCGCCCACGTCATGGAACTCCACAGAGAAGGGGATCGACTGAGGAACGGCCTCGGCGAAATCGTGGACATCGAAGGGGATTGCCTCTATCCGCTCTGTAAGAGCGCCATGCTCAGCACGGACGTTAAAGGCCCGTGGCCGCTCTTCATGCCCGTGACGCAAAAAAGCTTGGCTGATGATCCCGTGAAACTCCGCGTTTCCCGCCCCAAAGCATGGGCGTACTTGGAAGCTCACGCCGATCTCTTGGACGCCCGAAGAAGCTCCATTTACCACAACAGACCCAGGTTCGCCATATTTGGGGTGGGAGACTACACATTCTCTCTGTGGAAGGTGGCCGTGTCCGGATTCGCCGCTCAACCACAGTTCACCGTGATCCCTCCCCGTGAAGGAAAGCCCACCATCCTGGACGACACCTGCTACTTCCTCCCCTTCCAGACCGAGGAGGAGGCGCGAACCACGGCGAATCGCCTGAATTCACCGACCGCCCAGGAATTCTTCTCGTGCCTCGTCAGCCCCGAGGCCAAGCGCCCCATAACCGCCCGCATCTTGGGTAGACTTGATGTAGCGGCTCTCGCGGCCGTGCAGGAAAGGGAGAAGTAATACCGATACGCGTCCAACGGAGTACTATTGGTGAAGGTGATTTTTGTAAGACTAGGTTTTCTTGATGCTTATCTGAGAATGTTTAAGATTCGCCGAAAGCGGCGTTTTCTCCTTGAGAAAAGCCGCTTTCGGCCATTTTAAAAGTTCTTGGAGAGGGGTTCGGGGAGAAGCCTTCTTCCAAGAAGGTTCTCCCCCGATATTACTTCTTTGATTGCGCATGGGTATCAATCCCGTCGCCCTTCAAGACGTCACGCACTGCAGTGAGAAGGTTATTCACCTTATAGGGCTTCGGGACGAAATCTTTGGCGCCTCGTTCGAGTAGTTCTTTTGTTGATTCCTCGGGAGCAAACCCACTCGCTATGATAATCTTCGCGGACGGGTCCAGCCGCAGGACTTCCTCGAAGCACCGCTTCCCGTTCATGACGGGCATGATAAGATCCAGGATGATGAGGGAAATTTCCTCCCCCTTGCGTTTGTATATCTCGATGGCTTCCTGACCGTCTTCCGCTGTTATGACCGTGTAGCCCGCTTTTTCCAGGACTCTTCGCGCGAGTGACCGCACCAGGAGTTCGTCATCCACCAGGAGGATCGTCCCGGTCGCGGTCGTCGAAAGGTCGGGGGTCGTTGTTACCTTGGCTTGTTCGGGAAACGGCCGTTCCGGGAGATACATCTTGAAGGTCGTGCCCTTGCCCAGCTCGCTCTCGCATAGAACGTGACCGCCGTGGCTCTTAATGATCCTATATACCATTGAGAGCCCCAATCCCGTCCCTTCACCGCGGGCCTTTGTTGTGTAGAACGGCTCGAAGATTCGGTCCAGCAGATCGGGATCAATACCACTACCGGTATCACTCACCGTAAGCAGGATGTTTCGGCCCTCACACGCGTCGATATGGGATTGACAGTAAACCTCATCCAACAACACCGTTTCTGTGGCTATGCGGAGCGTTCCGCCCTCGGGCATGGCGTCCCGCGCGTTCACGGCAAGGTTCATAAGGACTTGCTCCAACTGCGTGGGATCGGCCGTTATCATGGGAATGGTGGTGTCGAGGCTCATTTCTACTTCGATGGTTTTAGAAATCAACCTGGAAAGCATTTTCCGGAGGCGCTCGATGCCTTCGTTCAGGTTGAACGGCCGCGGTTGGGATTCCGTCTTACGGCTGAAGGCAAGGATTTGTTGCACCAGCTCACCGGCGCCGCGGCTTGCCTCTACTACCTTGTTAAGGTCTTCGTAGTCGGCGTCACCCGGTTTCTTCTCCGAAAGCACGCATTCGGAAAAACCAAGGATAATCGTCAGGAGATTGTTGAAATCATGGGCGATACCTCCGGCCAACGTGCCGAGGGATTCCATCTTTTGGGATTGAAGGAGTTGCTGATTGAGGTTTTCCTTTTCTCGCTCGGCTTTATTTCGCTCGGAGATATCCACATACATAGCCCGAGTACCCGTCACAAGACCGGCGGGATCGGTGAGAGCCGTCGTGTATAGGAGCGTCGAAAGCACGGCGCCGCTTCGATGGACGAGTTCTCGTTCTCCGCAGAAGTATTCTCCGGCTAAAGCGTGTCGGTAACCGCCACCCTCGAGAAGCGCAACACGAGATTCAGACGAATAAAACTTGGCTAGAGGCTCACCGCGCACCTCATCAAACGTATACCCCAATGACCGCAAAAACGTACTGTTACAATCTTCGATGAGGGGCGCCCCTTGTTTATCCCTCGTAATGACGTACATCATCGGGGCGTCCTCGAACAACTGGCGATAGCGTCCCTCGCTGATACGAAGGGCCTCCTCCGCCTTCGTTCGTTCGAGTGCTTCCTCAGCGAGTTGTTCGTTCTTTCGATTCAGCTCGGCGGTGCGCTCTTCCACCCGTTGTTCGAGATCGCTGTAAGCGGCTGCAAGGGCCTCTTCAGCGGATTTACGATCCGTAATATCTCGAATAATGCCGCAAACCACCTTTCCGCCCTTAAGGTCTAAGACAGCGTTTGTGATTTCCACAGGGAAGAGCGTTCCGTCTTTTTTAGCATGGTAACGAAGCAACGTTCCGGAAGTAGTCCTCGAGTCTTCTTGTCGATGGTCCTTCAGCTCGCCTTCCATTTCGGGGGAGATGTCCATGAGCTTTTTGGTGAGAAACTCATCCTTGGAATACCCGTAAAGCTCCACCGCCGCGTTGTTGCAATCGAGAATATTGAAATGCGCCGCATCCACGAGGATGATGGCGTCCCGCACATTAGCGAATAGGGCGGCATACTTTTCTTGGGTCTCCCTGAGTTCCTGTGCCGCTCGATTGCCCTCGGTAATGTCGTGAATGATGGAGTATAGGACTTGCTTTCCTTGCAGGTGCAACGGGCTGGAACATACCTCCACATCCCGTATCTCTCCTGATCGCAACCTATGCTGAAATATGAACCGGCTTACTTTGTATGTTTCCGCGTCGCTCATGCGCTCACGAATCTGATCGAGAGTTAAGACGTTGAGATCCAAGATCTTCATCCGCTTCAATGTGTCTCGATCATAGCCGTAAAAGTCGGCGGCCGCTTGATTAGCGTCCAATATGCAAAACGTTCCCGGATCCACAAGCAGTTTGACGGCGCGGTTTCCCTCAAACATTTGCCGGTATAGCTCTTCATTTTCTTTCAGCATCGTATCCTTTTGCTCTTCACACCCCATAGGCTTCCCCAATTATAAAAGCGATCAATACGTATGGAAATCCCGAATAACCGGAGATCAGCCGGCTGAACATGGAGCTGAAAATCGTTTCAGCAGATACCGTTTTCGCCGCTTTCGCGCGCGGCACAACAGCGAACCGTTTGCCCAGTGCCATGTTCGCTATGCGTGCCGCCCCCACCCAGGTCTTTTGCCTTCACAGCAAAATAAGTGTGATGCCGGTTACATGGTAATTACGAGGACGCTCTAAAGCCCTTGCGTCTCCGTGCATGATACCGTGAATGGACAACAACACGAACCTTATCCCCAGGTCGGCGCCCGGCAAGAGGGCTCTATCAACTATATGCGCCATGGGGCCACGGTGTAGCTCATCAACTGAATCGGACAAACTATTTTTTCCCATACAGAATAACGGAAATCTCTCCATAGGGAAAGTTCGGTTGAAATACGTAGTATACCTATTTGCTTCAAAGAAGTAACACCTGCGGAGCTTTTGTTGCAAAGCAGGTTTTGCGAACCACTTTCACAAAAAATTGTGATAAGCGCCGAAAGCGGCATTTTCTCCTTGAGAAAAGCCGGTTTCGGCAATTGCAGAGCTTCTTGGAGAGGGATTTGGGGAGAAGCCTTCTTTCAAGAAGGTTCTCCTCGATATTACTTCTTCGATTGCGCATGCGTTTAACCGAAGTTTCCGGGAAGAGCGGCCCGCCCCGGCGCATTCCATCAGGTTTCCATCACTTATTGAGGATCTTATCAATCTGCGGAGCGTGAAGGCGCTCGTACACCGGTAATTCCCCAAGGAGCGGGCGAGCGTAGTTTTTGAACTCGGACGTGACATTGTTCACGCCGTCAATGAACGAGTCGGGCATTGCCTTTGTGTCTTTGGCCACCTGAGCCAAAGGGGTGAGGTTGTAACGTACGCCGTAATCCCCAACCCGTTCTATGGTGATGGAACCGTCTGCGCGATGCCAAGCGGCTATTTGCACGGCCCGTTCTCCCACTTCTCTCGCCTCGTTTGCGTCCACGGAACTCACGCATCCCAAAAAGGATCGTTGCAGATACCCGAATGTGTCGGATCGCACGCGTTTAATATTGAGCTTATCCTTCACCAGCCCGGACAACGCGTCACCCAGTGATGTGCTGCCCGAGAGCTGCACATTTCCGTGGGAATCGCACTCCACTTCTTTCTTGAGGCCCGCTATGACCGGTTGACCGGATTCATCTTGAACGCCCTCGCTCACCGCCACGACCACGCGGCCGTATTTGGAGAAAACCGAATCCACGCTCGCTAAAAACTCATCGGAACGGAAGGTTCGTTCGGGCACGTAAATCAAATGGGGACCGTCATCATTGTATTTGCGGGCAAAGACGGACGCCGCGGTCAAGAACCCCGCATGTCTCCCCATGACGACACCGATGTAGACGCCGGGAAGCGAGCGGTTATCCAGGTTGACCCCCATGAAGGACTGGGCCACGAACTTGGCCGCCGAGCCGTAACCGGGGCAATGGTCGGTAACTCTCAGGTCGTTGTCGATGGTCTTGGGGATGTGCATGACACGCAGCTCGTAGCTCTCGTCCATGGCGAACTTATTCACGATGCGACAGGTTTCCGCTGAATCATTGCCCCCGATATAGAAGAAGTAATGGATTCCGTGGGCCTTACACACGTCAAATATCCGTTTGCAATATTCCTCGTCGGGCTTGACCCTGGTGCTCCGGATTGCGGCGCCGGGGGTATGGGCCACCATCTCGAGGTTATGGCCGGTAGCTTGGGATAGATCCACCAATTCTTCGTTCACCAAGCCCTCAACCCCCCGGAATGCCCCATAAAATTGGGTAATATGATTGTATTGACGGGCCTGGAGCACCGCGCCCACGAGTGATTGGTTAATAACTGCGGTGGGGCCTCCGCCCATTGCTATGATAGCCTTGCCTACCAGCTTGTCCATACGTATCTCCTTATGGAATGACATTGCATATCTCTGAGAGTCAAGCGGTCTTCGAGCGCTGCTTGGCTCGGTAACACCGGAGGGAAATTATACCCTATTCGCCGGGAATAGAAGAACAGCCTCGACGAACGTTTGCGGGATTGTCGCCCTGTAAGGTAGCCGCCGGCGTCCGTGTCGGTCCATCCGGCCACGAAAAACGCGGCCAAACGTTCCGTATTTTGCTTTTGCGGTCCCGTGCTTTTCGCAATTGCCTCACAGGCACTGTAGTTTACCCTGAAGCGGCTCGTCAACAAACAAACATGCTGTGGTTGAGGAAAGTTTATGAGGCTCGTCGCAGAGCCATGGACCTTTGCGCCGACTTTAAGGCCCCGGCAATCCTCAAATGTATGGCCTTCAAAATCCCCCACCAAGCCCCACCAAAAGCTGACCGAGCCTTTGTCGGCATTTGACGTGGGGGCATTCACGAGATAATGTGCTTTAATAGGATGGTGTTGTGATTCGGGGATGCGCGACAAACCTTTGACTCGGGGAGATTTCTCATGCAGGACAGAGATTTGGGTCGAAAGGTATTGCAGGTGGAAGTGGAGGACCTTCGGCGCCGGGTCCAGGATTTGGGAACGGAAAACGCACGTCTGCGCAATCACATAGCCATGAGCCGCGAGGAAACCTCGGCTGAGACCGTGCCCGCAGTCGATGTGCTTTCTTTGCCTACCGGCGCCGAACCGCGAGAGACCGAAGAAGACTATTTTGCAGTCGTCCAGACTGCGAACGAAGCAATATGCATAATTCAAGACGGGTATCTAAGGTTTGTCAATCCGGCCTGCACGCACCTTACCGGATACTCCAAAGAGGAACTGCTGTCCCGCCCATTCGCTGCGTTCATACCTCCTGAAGATCTGCCAATTCTAACCGCACTCTACATAAAGCGGCTCCAAGGCGAATATCTTCCTCGAGGCCATCGTTTCCGAATAATCATCAAAAGCGGTGTGACGAGATGGGCGGAGTCTTGGTCCGCGTCTATAACCCGGCAAGGACAGCCCGCAGTCCTGTCCATGATACGAGATGTGGATGAGCAGGTGCGGGCTGAGGAACGTCTGCGTCGGTCGCATGAGGAACTCGACCAGCGAGTTCAGGAGCGAACAGCCAAGCTTGAGGCGATAAATGAGCAATTAAGTTGGGAGATGAGTGAAAGGAAACAAGCGGAGTTGTCCTTGAGTGAAAGTGAGCGCCGCATTCGAAAACTCATGGATCACTCGCCTATGGGGATAGCAGTAACCGATAGATCGGGTGAAGTAAAATATTTAAATCAAAAGTTCACTGAATTGTTGGGTTACACATTGGAGGACATACCAACGCTCGATCAATGGTGGCGCTTAGCATATCCCGATCAGCAATATGCCGACCATGTTCGGTCCGCATGGCTCAGTTCAACTGAATCGGTAACCGACACGGCTGCGGAAGCTGAACCGGTAGAGCGAGAGATAAGATGCAAAGATGGGACGATCCGTATAATCGACGTCAGAAAGACCTTTATAGACACGTGGGCGATACACACATTTATCGACGTTACGGAGAAAAAGCGGCAAGACCAGGCGCTGTTTGAAAGTGAACAGATGTTTCGTCTCTTGTCCGAACAGTCCTTAATGTCGGTGGCGGTTCTCCAGGATGGGGTCTACAAATATGCTAATCAAGCCATGTCGGATCTGTGTGAATACTCCATTGAGCAAATACTGAGCTGGAAATTTGAAGAATTTTTAGAAGTCGTTCATCCAACCGATCGGTCTTTGGTCATGGAGCAGTCCAGGAAGAAACAGGCGGGTCACCCTCGCCAGAAGACACTCTATTCTTTTCGTATAATCACAAGATCAGGCAAGACTAAATGGGTGGAAATCTACTCGAAAACCGTTCAGTTCAAGGGCGATACCGCCAACCTCATCACCATGCTGGATGTTACGGAGCGAATTACCGCCGAAAAGGCTATGCGTCGCAGTGAGGAGCGTCTCAGATTAGCATGGCAGACGAGCCCTGATGGGTTATCGATCAGCACGTTGCAGGACGGAACCTATGTCGATGTGAACGACGGTTATACATTCATTACCGGATACACGAGCCACGAAATTGTCGGTAAATCCGCTGTGGATGTAGGCTTCTGGGCGCATAACGATGATCGGCCGCTCTTTGTCGATCAATTGAACCGGCATGGCCGTGTGAGGAACTTCGAAACCACCCTGCGCCGAAAGGACGGGAAAACAAGGGCGATCCTCATCTCCGCGGGACTCATGACATTGGGTGGAGTGCAGCATCTCCTTGCCGTCACAAAGGATGTTGAAGACCTCAAGCGTTCCGAGGCGGCTCTCCGAGAAAGTGAGCAGAAATATAGACTCCTGGCCGACAACGGCTCCGATGTCATATGGATTGTGGACCTGGATCTTCGGATTACCTACATCAGTCCTTCCGTTGAAAGACTAAGTGGTTGGTCCGTTGACGAATACCTTGCTTTAAAACCCTCCGATTATTTGACGCCTTCCTCCTTGAATCTAGCCGCGAACTTTCTGAAATCAGAAGTCGCTATTCAGCAAACTGCCGACCTCGATCCGAATCGGGTCATAACAATCGAGCTTGAGCAATATCGCAAGACTGGCGAAACCTTCTGGAGTGAAGTCTCCGCACGCTTTTTGTACAATGAAGCTGGAAACGTGAGCGGAGTCATCGGGTCCACCCGAGACATAACTGATCGTAGGCGGTCGCAAGAACAACTTCAAAGACTTTTTGCAGCAGTCCAGCAGGCGGGTGAGACTATTATGATCACGGAACCCGATGGTGTTATTCTTTACGTCAACCCCGCGTTTGAGAATACCACCGGTTGGCCCATCGCCGAAGTTATTGGCAGGCGGGCTGAAATTCTCAAAATCGGCAAACACAACAAAACCTTCTATGAAGAGATGTGGTCGACTATGCGCCGAGGAGAGGTATGGCGGGGTCGGTTTACAAATCAAAAGAGGGATGGAACACTGTATGAAGAGACGGCCACCATTTCTCCGATTAAGGATGAATCCGATAGGATAACTAATTATGTGATAGTGGCCCGAGACGTGACGTCGGAAGTCATGCTCCAGAGGCAGCTACTTCACGCGCAAAAGATGGAGGCCGTCGGAGCCATGGCAGGGGGAATTGCCCATGATCTCAACAACATGCTCCAAGTCGTATTGGCCTGTTCGGACTTACTACTCATAAAGAAAAGGTCGAGAGATCCTGATAGCAAGAAAGTGGAGATGATTCGAAAGGCTGCGCTGGACGGAGCGGATCTCGTAGCAAGAATACTGACATTTAGCAGGAAGGGGGAGTTCAAAACCCGTCCCGTAGATTTGAATAGTGAAATTCGCGAGGCGCAGAAGCTCCTCCATAGAACTATGCCTCGGATGATCGAGACAAAGTTCGTGCTTGCCGACGACCTTAAGATCATCCATGCGGACCCTGCCCAAGTGAAGCAGGTTTTACTAAACCTAGCCGTTAACTCTCAGCATGCAATGCCGGAGGGAGGAAAACTCATCATTGAAACAACCAATGCATCTCTGAGCGATGAATACCTTCGACCTTTTACAGGAGCGCTACCCGGACATTACGTGCTCTTAACCGTCTCGGATACGGGGATAGGAATACGAGCTGATCTGATGGACCGTATATTTGAGCCGTTCTTCACAACAAAGATCGAAGGCGAAGGCACCGGCCTCGGCTTGGCCGTGGTCCACGGCATTGTTTCTCAGCACGGCGGGTATATCCGATGTCACAGTGAACTGGGTTTAGGTACAACTTTCCACATTTATTGGCCTGTCTCGGAGCATGAGTTTATGCCTGAAACAACGAGAATCAGGGAGATACCTGCATTTGGTAGCGAAACCATTCTCTTCGTAGACGACGATGACGGTGTGCGTGAAACGGGGCGTCAAATTCTCGAGATGAGCGGCTACAGAATGCTGGCGGCTCGTAGCGGAGAGGAAGCCTTGGAAGCGTACAAGAACAATAGCGAGAAAATTTCTCTCGTAATCCTGGACCTCATAATGCCGGGGATGGGAGGAAGCCGCTGTCTCGAAGAACTGCTGCGTATCAACCCGGCTGTGAAAATCATTGTCGCAAGCGGCTATTCTTCAAACGGTCTAGTCCGGGACGAAACGGCAAGAGGCGCTCGGGGATTCTTGAGCAAACCCTATGACGCCAAGGAGATCCTTACTGCTATAAGAACCGTGCTGGACAAAGGAACATTATAGCTTATACGCATTCGTATTAATCCTACAAACGCCCAAAACTATTGGCTACTTTCCGGGGTCGTTACGTGGCCGGGGGAAATCCTCGAAGATGAGCTCCGGGGTCCAGTGATTATGCGCGCGTCGCGCCGCGTGAGAAAGACAAAAAACGTCGCTAGGCCGCTCCAGTAGGGATTTCACTTTTTTCACTTGACAAGATAATATAATAGTATAGCATAGAAACTATAGCTGATGGAATCTTTCTTTTCAAAATAACTATCGGGTTTTTGAAGGCAAAATGCGATGACTATCCAGCAATATCAGATAGTTATTATAGCTCTGCCGAGCGTGCCGGAATGATTGCGAAAAAACCACCTCGATTTTTTTGAAAGGTTCAGCAAGCGAAAGGCTCTTCTACGTCCGGTAAACCGTTACAAATAACAATCAAATCCATGTAAGCGCGCAAATTTTAGAGAGGGGAAATACACTCGAAATGGAGCCGGCTCACCCAGCACCGGCATAGGCGCCGAGAATCCTCACCCCCGAACCAATCACCGTGTTTGGAGAGGGGCTTTCGTCTTCTTCCCACACATGGCAAGATTGCGAGAGGATGCGCATGCCGCGCCGCCGCCACTGAGCGTCACCTTCATTGTGTCTCGATGCAACTTATTGGATCGGCCGCCAAAAGTAAGATCGGTGGAGCTTTTGTTGCAAAGCAGGTTGTTCCAATCTCTTTCTAAGAAATTTGCGATAATTGCCGAAAGCGGCGTTTTCTCCGTGAAAAAAGCCGGTTTCGGCAATGCGAAAGTTTTTGGAAAGGGGTTTGGGGAGAAATCTTCTTTCAAAAAGGTTCGCCCCAATATTGCTTCTTTGATTGTGCAGTTGGCCTCAGCGGATTTCCAAAGAGCCTTCCGGGTCTTGTTTCGTGACGTAACCGACAATCGCGGCGACTTGCGACCCGTTGGCTTTCAGGGAGGCCAAGAGGGCTTCGGCCCTCACCTTGGAAATGCCGATCAGCAAGCCCCCGGACGTCTGCGGGTCAAACATGAGGTCACTGAGACTCAGCGGAACCGCCGGGTCGACGGTAATCCACGGGCTGAAAAATGTGCGGTTCGAGTACGCGCCTCCGGGGAGCATCCCGTTTTTGGCGGCTTCCAATGCGCCGGAAAACAATGGAACCGCAGCAGCCTCGATTGAAATACTGCACTGGGCGCCCCGAGCCATTTCCACAAGGTGTCCCGCAAGCCCGAACCCTGTGATGTCGGTGCATGCCTTCACGTTGTGTGCAACGGCGGTCTCCGACGCGGCGCGATTCAGCATGCACATGGAAGCGATCATGGCCGACATATCGGCCTCGGACGCCATTGAAGCTTTCCCCGCGGTGGCGAGCACACCCGTGCCCAAAGGCTTCGTGAGAATCAATGCGTCACCTACCAGGAGCCCCGAATTGAGCATAATACGATCCGGATGGATCACGCCCGTAACGGAAAGGCCGTACTTGGGCTCGTCGTCCTCGACGCTGTGGCCGCCCAGCAGGGCAGCCCCCGCTTCCTCGAGGGTGGCAAGCCCGCCGTCCAAGATGGCGGTGAGCACGTCCATGGACAGCTTCTTGCCCGGGAAACACACGACATTCATGGCGGTTATGGGCTTACCCCCCATGGCGTAGATGTCGCTCAGGGAATTCGCCGCCGCCACCCGGCCGTAGAGATACGGGTCATCAACTATGGGCGTGAAGAAATCTATGGTCTGCACTATAGCCAAATCATCTCGGAGCAAATAGACACCTGCGTCCTCCGAATTGGCGAGGCCGGCCAATACGTTTGGATTCCGAGGAATCACCAGGGTTCTTAACGCATCCTCAAGGTCACCCGGACCCATTTTGGAAGCTCAACCGGATGTCTTGGCCAGCGCAGTCAGTTTTAAACTTTTATCGGACACGTGTTTCTCACTTCATATGGAATAGCATACCGGGCTTGGGACGGTAGGCCCGGTAACCATTGTGGTAAAGGGTTACCGTCAAGTCAAGAACTCGAGTTCGGTTCAGGCGCCGGTCTACCGCCGACCCGGCTACGGCTAAACGAACCGTATTTGATTATTGCCGAAACCGGGGCATCTTTCAATGCTCGGCGCAAAGGCTCACCAGGAACCCTGCAACCACTCTGGATGTACGCATGGGTTTTCTCGATGAAATGAGCCCTCCTGCGTTTTTCGCCGGACGCCTATTCGTGCCGATCGCTGATGTATTTTGTCTATGCGCTTACATATGGATTGCCGTTTTGCCATGGGTTGAGTAACATTGCCCCTAAGGCCACGGCCTTGCCTACCTTTAGCGTTGTAACCGATGTTCGTTCCACAACAGGTATAAGGGATGAATGCGAGTCGGCTCGAGAAGAGCCCCCGCGCCGGCGTTATCACTACACTCTGAGGAGATTGCCCCATGAAAAGAGTTTTCACTGTGATGTGTATTCTGTTCGCCATGAGTTTAGCCTCGTTTGCAGCCGCGGACCAAGCGACCGAAGTAAAGAGCATGGTGCAGAAGGCCGTCGCCACCTACAAGGAAAAGGGGAGAGACTACACCCTGAAACTGATTAACAGTACATCGGGGCCGTTTCGCAAAGGGGAACTCTATGTGTACGCGACGGATCTGGACGGCAACGTGCTGGCTCATCCGGCGAACCGCGAACTCATAGGACGAAACCAACAGAAACTTGTTGACGCCAAAGGTAAACCGTTTGCGCAAGAACTCCTTGACATCGCCAAGACCGGTACCAGCGGCTGGGTAGAGTATTCTTGGTTGCGGGTAGGCGAAAAAGAACCTACGCCCAAGCGGGCTTATATGGAAAGCATACCTGGGGAGAATATCGCTTTTTCGGCGGGATATTACGTACGCTGACACCAATGCGTAATCAAAGAAGTACTATTGGGGAGAACCTTCTTGAAAGAAATTTCTCCCTAAACCCCTCTCCAAGAACTTTCGCATTTGCCGGAATCGGCTTTCTCAAGGAGAAAATGCCGCTTTAGGCGATTATCACAAATTTCTCAGAAAGCGATTGGAATAACCGTTTTACAAAAAGCTCCGCCGATCTTACTTTCTTAAAGCACATCGGTATGAGGCGCTGTAACGAACTCTAGTTCACTTCCACGGCGGGCGTCCAGGTATTCGGATGACGCCTGAATCCTTCCCGTGCCTTATCTTCCGCTGAGTCCGGCGCCGTGGCTGGTCACCAGGCTTGTAACTCCTCTGCGCCCGGTGAATCACGGAGGGGAGATTCGTCTCCTCGCAGGATCATCAACATGGTTCCGGGAGGCCGGCCCGTTCATCATGAACGATTTTGCCCTTTTATGGTTCACCTGTGAGTTAGGCTCACTTTTCAACCTCCCTATTTATTCTGGGGGGGTAAAAAAAACGACGGTGTCGGTCTATATTAGCGCCGGCCGGCGATCAGCGCCGCGCTGTTCGGGTTGTTCGCCTGCTCGACAATGGATTTTTTGACTTTTTTTAGCCCAGACGTTATTTTCCAATTGTAATTCAGATGGTCTTTTCCATATAATTGATGGAGAGAAAAGCACGGTATTCACAGGTCTTGGATATTACCTTGACCCACAGCACGACGGCGCCAAGTATTGTTTCGTTTTGCCGTAAATTCGGCGTACGAGATATGTGTCCAAGCGAGTTATTCTTCATTACCCGAGAACCCGGTGTTCGGCTTTCACAAGGGCGCTCGTAGCGGAGAGTCAAGCCTCCCGCCGACGTCGGCTTCGGCCAAGGAACTCCGCCGTTGTGAAAACCCGTCCCAATCGAGCGCGCTCTTGGGGCGCCTCAGGACCGGGTATCAGCCGCCAAAGGAGGTCTTCACTTGAAATCATTGGTCTGTTTAAAGCAGGTTCCGGACACCGAAACCCAAATCAAAGTCAATGCGGATGGGACCGGCATAGTCACCGACGGTATTAAATACGTCATCAATCCCTACGATGAGTTCAGTGTGGAAGAAGCGTTGCGTCTCAAAACGAACTTCAAAGCCGGGGACGTTACCATCATCACCGTAGGGCCGGATAGAGCCACGGATTCCATCAGGACCGCACTCGCAATGGGCGCGGACAAAGGTATCCACATCAACGACGAGCAAGTGAACAACGCTGACTCCTTTGTGGTGGCTCAGGCCCTGAGCGCAGCCATACAGCCCCTGGAATACGACGTTATTTTCTGCGGACAGAGGGGCATCGACGATGACTTCAGCGCAGTAGGAGCCATGTTGGCCGAAATGCTCAACCTGCCGCAAGTGACGCTCGTCACCAAGGTAGAAGTGGCGCCGGACAAGAAAAGCGCTACCGTGGAAAGAGATGTTGAAGGGGGCAAAGAAAGTGTGGAAGTCCCGCTCCCCTGTGTGCTGACCTCGCAAAAGGGTTTAAACGAACCCAGATACGCTTCTCTCCCGGGAATCATGAAGGCCAAGAAAAAACCCATCGACAAGAAAACGGCGGCCGATCTCGGCCTTTCCGCAGAACGTAAGGTCAAGGCCCTGAGTTTTTCTATGCCCGCGGAAAGAATCGCAGGCAAGAAATTCCAGGATATGGAAGCGGCCGAAGCGGCGAGGATCGTTGTCGCCTCATTACGTAATGAGGCGAAAGTCATCTAAAGCTCACAGAAGGAGAATTGAATGTCGAACGTTCTTATATACGGAGAGATTAAAGCGGGGAAGCTCAAGAAAACCGCTTTTGAACTGGCCGGCGAGGGCCGGAAAATTGCCGACGGGCTGGGCGGATCTCTTGAAGCGCTTGTCATAGGCTCCCAGGCCGAGCAATTCGCCGCCGACTTGGGTAAATACGGCGTAGACAAGGTATATGTCATAGATTCAGCGGACATGGACACCTACAATTCCGAGTATTTCGCGCAAGCCCTGGCCCATGTGGTCCAGGAGAAGAAGCCGGAAATCGTGCTGCTCGGGCATTCCATCCAAGGAAAAGACCTTGCGCCCAGGGCCGCCGCTAAGCTTGGCGTCGGCGTAGTCGCCGATTGCGTGGCCTTTGAGCTGGACGGCGATAAGCTTGTGGCGACACACCCCATGTACGCAGGCAAATGCACGGCAAAATGGCAAGCACTCACTTCGCCCCAAATTTTTACGGCGCGACCCAATGTGCTCGAGGCCAAAGAAACGGCCAAGGCCGGGGAAGTGGAAAAAATAAGCTTTTCTCCGGACACAAGCCGCCCCACATACACGACCAAGGACCTGAATCTCGAATCAGGCGGTAAGGTTGACCTCACGGAAGCCGAGATCATCATTTCCGGTGGTCGCGGCATGAACGGCACGGACTACTCCCTTCTCGAGGATATGGCCGCAATCTTCGGGTCTAGGGCCACGGTGGGCGCATCCAGAGCGGCTGTGGACGCAGGCTGGAGACCTCACTCGGACCAGGTAGGGCAAACCGGCAAGACCGTTACCCCCAATCTGTACATCGCGTGTGGTATTTCCGGATCAATTCAGCACCTTGCAGGAATGGGTTCATCCAAGGTGATCGTGGCCATCAATAAGGATCCTGAAGCCCCCATCTTTTCCAAGGCCGATTACGGAATCGTGGGCGATCTCTTCAAGGTTATTCCGGAATTCAACAAGAATCTTAAGGAGCTGCTGGCTGAATAGCCCGTTTCCGACAATGGTTCACTAGGCTGAAAAGGCTTTGCGGACCCGCACATCGGAGGGGAGATTCGACTCTTCTCGAGCCGCCCAACCGGCTTTTCAAGCGGTTATCCCGACAAACGCTTCTCCGGTGCGTATGTCGGAGAAAGAGTTCAGAAACCGTAACCGTTCACCACGCATGGGGTGATTTCGGAGAGGAGATGAGTCTCCCCTCCGGAATCACCGGGAGTGGAGCTGCCTTAAGCTTGGTGATCCATTACCAGGGAATTGTGGGAGATTTAGGCCCCGGAGCCTCCCCTCTTGAGTGGCCAAAAATACCGGATACAAGACGAAAGCCCTCTTCACGACCGAATGAATCCCTGTTTTTGTGGTAATTGCGCTTGAAAATAGCCCGACCTGGTGCTAACGTTAAAGTTTACCGTTTCGCGACCGTCAAAGGTATCGTCAATGCGATACGTCCGGCAGGACGCTCTCTTCCGAACACTCCTTTTGGCCCCTTTGAGATTCGGCGCAACGGACCCATTTCAGATTCGGGGAGCGCAACGCTCTTCCGTAAAAGTTTTAGGAGGACTCATGGGCGCACTTCCTCGCAACAGGTCTGGTGAAACCCAGTATGATGAAGATAAGCTCGGTTTCGGTAGCATCTTCACCGACAACATGCTTGAAATCAAATATAACGCCGACAAGGGCGGCTGGGCGCAACCTGAGATAAAGCCCCTGGAAAACCTTTCGCTCCATCCCGCAACCATGATGCTCCATTACGGCCAGCAGGTCTTTGAAGGACTGAAGGCCTTTTCCGGTGAGGATGAGCAGGACATATATCTCTTTCGTCCCGACATGAATATCGCTCGATTCAACCGCTCATGCCAACGGCTCTGCATGCCGACGCTCGACCCGAAGATATTCATGGAGCAGATGACGCGGTTGGTCCGTAACGAGCGTGATTGGATCCCACGTGCGTCGGGCACATCGCTGTACATCAGGCCCACCATCATCGCTACGGATATCCATTTAGGGGTTCGGCCGTCCAAAGAGTATCTCTTCTACATCATTCTGTCTCCGGTGGGCGCTTACTATCCCGAGGGATTCGCGCCGGTGAAGATCATGGTCACCCACGAGTACGTCCGAGCGTGTAAGGGCGGTATAGGCGAAGCCAAGACTGCAGGGAACTACGCCGCTTCCCTCTACGCCGCGGAAGAAGCCCACAAAGCTGGGTTCACACAGGTGCTCTGGCTCAACGCCGTGGACAAGGCCTCCATAGAAGAAGTGGGCACCATGAACATCTTCTTCCGTATCAATGACGAAATTATCACTCCTGCGCTGGAAGGCACCATCCTACCGGGCGTCACACGGGACTCGGTGCTTTATTTCGCAAAGCAGATGGGTTTGAAGGTGACCGAGCGCCGAATTTCCATTGAAGAAGTGGTCGAGGCGGCCGATAACGGCTCGCTTCAAGAGATATTCGGTTCCGGCACAGCGGCGGTAGTTTCTCCGGTCAGCCACTTCAACTTCAAAGGCAAGGACTATCAGGTAGGTGATGGAACTACCGGCGAAGTGGCCCACAAGCTCTTTGACGAGATCACTTCCATGCAGACGGGCCGAAAGGCCGCCCCTAACGGCTGGGTGATGAATATCGGCAAATAGCGTTTACCCGGCTGCGTCTCAGACGAAATTGCGATCAAAGAAGCACTATCGGGTAGAACCTTTTGCACGAAGGGTTCTCCCGAACCTCTCTCCAAGAAATATCATTATTTGTCGCCACTTCGCATTTCTAGGATAAATACGAGATTGCGGCGACCATTGACTTTTCTTCGAAAAAGGTAGAGAAAACCTGCTTTGCAAAACGGCTTCACCCTCTTCACTTTTACCGCGAATCCCTGACCATTCACCTAAACCGGTTTCGCTTCAATGCCGGTGAGGTATTATGGATCCGGTGAGCCGCATGCCCTGTAACTGTGGCCGTACCCTTTCAAAGAAGCCTCCACTCGTCGGCAGAGAGATTGTGAAGCGCGGCGCCTAATTCGCCGCCGACGGCAGTCAGGTTTAACATTCTCCTCATGATGTGGATGTAGTATTCTCCCGATGGGCAAACCTTCGGTTGGCGACGCTTTCCATGCGGGAAGATTGGCGCCGGCCGCGAGCAAGCCGCAATCCACTTTAGGGGCTGCCGGATAGCGGAGAAACGTCAAAGCGACTCCTCGTCCAAGGACTGCTTTTCCAGACGGAGATTTCATGGAACATGGACAATGCGCCATGATACGAGTGGCATTCATCTTGATCCTCCTCTTGTCGGTAGGGTGGGGCGCCCTAGTGTTCGCCGCCGACACCTTTCGGTTTGCCCTGGGATGTGATTCCAGGGGCGATACGAGTTCGCTCACGTGCGCGGACCCCGCGACCTCGCTTTCGCCGGTGCTGGAAGTGGTGTTCCAGGATATAGCGCGGCGTTCGGCTGAAGACAAAATCGACCTGCTCGTCTTCCCAGGTGATTTAATCACCGGGTATGTCAAGCGTGATGCGCCTACGGTCTCGGAGTGCAACAGGCGCTCTTTGCAGTTATGGCGCGGTAAGGCGGAACCGCTCCTCAAAGCGGGCATCGAGGTGCGTGTGACCGCCGGGAATCATGATGTGGCGGCCCTCCAGCCTGAAAATGTGGGCGTGAGATGCGGTCATAACTATCCTTATACTCCTGATCCTGCGAACTTCGTGGTCTTTCAAGAAATATTGCATGACATGCTGGCCGGAAACCCCGGTCCGGCAGTAGATTTGGGACTCACCTATTCGTTCGATATGGGGCCGTGCCATTTCGCCATGTTGAATGTCTACACCATGCTGCGCGATAACGCCGTCACCGACGAGGCCATAGCGTGGTTGGAAAAGGATCTCGCCGCAGCCGAAGCGCAAGGGAAGCTGCTCTTCGTGGCCGCTCATGCGCCGGCCTTCCCAGGCAGCAAACACGTGTGGGACTCACTGCCCTTTTTCGACCCCACGTATGACTGTGCGGGGTACGACCGCCGTTTCGGGATCGACCGTCGCACCGAACGGGATCGTCTTTGGAACATCCTTAAGAAGCACAAGGTCATCGCGTACCTATGTGGGCACGATCACGTGACCCAAATCCAGGAAGTCGAGGGCGTGTGGCATTGCGTAGCCGGCGGCCTCACCCGCAAGCTCTATCCCTTGAACGGAGCGCCGGGAGACACAACCCCGAACAGCATTCTCTATGACGGCGCCTACCAAAACCCGCGAGCGTCCTTCAACTGGCCCTGGGACACGGACAAGAAGAGCTACTGGGGATGGCTCCTGTTCAAGATCGAAGGCCGAAAGGTCACAATGGATGTAATCGGTTCCGATGCGCAGCCCACAAACCCGCAGGATCTCCACGTAGTGAAAAGCTTTGTCCTGCTTGATTCCCCTGCGCAGTGAGACGCCGCCATGTTCATTGCATTTGAAGGGATCGACGGCTCAGGGAAAACCACGCAAGCGCTCTTGTTGACCGGCGCCCTCACCAGCGCAGGACGCGGGGTTCTCATGACGGCTGAACCTTCCAAGGGGCCGTACGGCGCACAAATACGCGCATTGCCCGCGCGCCTGAATCCCGAAGAGGAAGAGCGCCTCTTTCGCCGAGATCGTGCGGATCACGTGCGGCGCGTCATCCGACCTGCGCTTCTCGCCGGGAAGATCGTCATCACGGATCGGTACTACTATTCCTCGGCTGCGTACCAGGGGGCTCGCGGGCTCGACCCTGAGGAGATAATCCGAGTAAACCAAACGTTCGCCCCCACCCCTGACCTCACGTTTGTACTGCATATTTCCGTGGACGCGGCCTTGAGGAGAATACATACCTGCCGGAAACAAGCCCCATCCATTTTTGAGAAGCGAGAGGATCTGCTCAGAACCCTCACCGTTTATGAAGGCTTTACCAGCCCTGAGATAGTTCGTGTCTCAGCCGAGCGCTCCCAGGAGGAAGTAAGCGGCCTCATAGCCGAAAAGGTGTTCGAGCGACTCTCGGGTCGCAATTGTAGAAAATAAACTTCAAGATAATCTTATTGGCGGCAGGCGGTGTCCGGAATCCGTATGTATTCCGAGAATCGTTATCCCTCATTCCTTCTTCACGTGTGAAGAAGGGATTTCCGGCCTCCCTCTCCCATTATGGGAAGAGGGCGGGGGTGCGCGGTAACAGCGCGTATGATGCGGGCGCGCTTGAGCGTACTTCGTTGTCCGCCCGGACTGAATGATACGGGAAGTCTCGTGTCCGCATACAATCCGGATACTCATTCATCGGGCATAGAAGAGCCTTAGGGTTTGCGAATCCTTCCAGAAAAATAAGCGCCCATTGCCGAAATAGAGATTGCTCTGCCCTTACTTTCTATGCTGTATTAACATCTTATGTTGTCTACTCAAAAAAGTAAAATCCCTACTGGAGCCACGCTGCGGCGTGTTGACTCCCAATACAGTAGGAAAAAGCCCTAACTCCCGAGAGTACATGGCGGCCGAACGGAGGTTCACGGGGGGACAAGAAATATGGGCGGTTGCGTAGCGTTACGAGTGAGGGTTCACCGTGCTTGAGGCCGCTGGGCGACCAACGAAGCAATACAGTGATTGGGTCCGCAATCGAAAATCAGCATCCCTTAAACTTACAGGTTTTATTCTTTACCTTCTTTTGAAAAACTCACCTTGTATCGAGAAATTATAACGCATCTTTCACAAAATAACCTCCACTCATAATGGCGATCTGTTCTCCATTTTTTCCTCGACCATCCATATTCTATGTCTCTTCCACAATGTTCGCAGCAATATGGCGCCGGGTGGTCCATGACGTACCAAGGGTTTTCCCCCAATATCCACCAATGCCCGTGATTTCCATCATGATCCGTGCCGCTCATGCCGCCGCACAGGTTTTTATCGTGAAGAGTTCTTAGCACAAGCTTCATTGTTCCCCTACCTTGCGCGCATACAAGGAGCGCGGGGTGAGATTGTTTCGCGTCTCGGCTACACAATTGGAACCCTATGAGAGGCGCCATATAACCGTGGTACGAGAGCTTCGGCTCAAGCTGTAATGCCCCCAAGACAAGATGCTCGCCTGAAAAATCTTGTGTAATCAACATTGCGGTTGAGCCCCCACCGGGATGACGAGATTGCACATTGGTATAAGGGAGTTTGGCGAACGGCGGATCATTGGATGTCTCAATACAACAGGTTCGGGTCCGATACGGTTTTTAAAAACCCTATTACGGACCAAAAATAGCTACTCGAACCGCCTAATGAAAGTCCAGGCCGTTCGAAAAAAGAGAAGCATCATGAATTCACCTCTCCCGAAACTGCGAAAAAAGTTAATAGAAGCATTTTGTCGAAAGCACTACAAAACCAAGCTTCCGGTATTCGGCTCCAATTTACGAGATAATTTCGGTCCTGAGAGCGACATTGACATTCTGGTGGAATTCGATCCCAATAATGTGCCCGGTCTCCTTCGTCTTGCGGGTATGGAGCGTGAATTATCGGAATCCTTAGGTTGAAAAAAGTAGATCTGAGGACGGCTCTGGACATGAGCCGCTATTTTAGAGACGAAGTTGTCGCTTCCGGCGAGGTGCATTATGCGGAGTGATAACGTTACCCGGGTAGTTCACATGATCGAAGCGGCGGAAAAAGCGGCCAAATTTGTGGCGGGAAAGACTCGCTCGGATGTGAAGAAAGCTATTTTGAGGAGTTGTTGTCGTAGTATTCGGGGTAGAGCTTTTTCACGCAATCCGGACAAATGCTATGGGTGAAGTCCGCATCCGTATGGCGGCTCACGTAGACCTCAACTTGGGTCCAGTAGCCTTGATCGTCACGGATCTTTTTGCATGACGCGCATATAGGCAGCAAGCCGGAAAGGGTTCGCACCTGCTTGATAGCTTCTTGCAGTTCTTTGACGTTGTCGGCTAATTTCTCTTCTGCAAGGCGACGTTCAGCTATTTCCAACCTCAGTTTTTCGTTCATAGCCGTGAGTTCCGCAGTGCGTTCCGCCACCTTTTCTTCAAGTCGCTCTTTGGCCGCTCGCAAATCTTCCTGAATGAGCTTTTGGTTAGTGATATCATGACACATAAGCCAAAAGCTCTTGAGGCGTTGTCGTTTGATATTCGCGACAAGGGTAAGTTCAAAATAGAGGGTCTCGTCTCCGACGATGTGTTTTCGCTGGAAGCTTCTTATGGGTAATCCTTGGCGGATCCAGTCAAGACATTTTTCCGAATGCTCACCATGACATACGATAAGCTCCTTCAGTTGCTTTTCCAACATTTTACCGGGACTATCGTGTCCTAATAGCTTTAGGAACTCCTGATTGCCGCCGACTAGAGTGGCGGCGTACATAGTATTTACGATTGTCTGCGGCTTCGCCGACAAAGGCACGGGTTTGGAGAGAACAAATTCTCCTATTCCTATGGGAAATACTTCCACAAGTTGCACATACTTCTTAGAGAGGGCAATCTGCTTCTTGGCCGCAGTGAGATCTTCCATCATGAGCAGGATGGATCGCGTGGGACCCAATCTGATGGGTCGAAAGTTGAGTCGTTGCCAAGAATTGTGCTTATTGATGTGGGCCAGCGCCTGGAACGGCTTTACGCGCTTTTTGGTGAGTATTTCTCGGAGCGCGTCTTGCACTTGCTTCTTTGCCGTTGGATGGGGAAATAAGGAAAGAAACGACTCGTTGAGTAGATCGGCGTCTGCTCCCGCCGTCTTGAAGCACGCCCTATTGGCAAAGGCTATTGTGAAATCTCCGGTAATAATAAATGTGGGGATGGGGATAGCTTCGAGGATCTTGCCCAAAGTTTTCCCACGCAGGGCGCGTAGGTCAAAGCTGCCTGAATCCGTGAATTCCGGCAGGCCCAGTCCGTTCAGATCTATTGTTTGGGTGCCGGTCTCCGAGCGTACAGGGGTGTAGCGTTGTGGATCCGACGGGAATTTCTTGGGGTTGTCCATAAAGTCCCCCCGTTCGTCCTAGCGCTCACTTCTGAAAATGAATTGTAAAGAGCGCCTTGTTTGTGAAATTGTATGAAAACGTACTAAAGTGATCATTGTTCATACCTGAGAATACATTTCGACTGTAGTCGGCTAGAAAGGAGAAGTCAATATATATAAATAGCTTTATACTAATTAGCTCATGTCGATTCAGCCCTGACCGGCAAGCAAAGGCTGCATGCCTCGCTGCGAAGTGCAATCATTTCCCCCAAAAAACCTGTCCCGAAGGTATCAATCAAGTAAGTTTTCTGGAAGAATCTCCAAAGGGGACACAGCCGCAAATGTTCGCTCCTTACGCCCTCTATTCTAAAGGAAGCAAAGCGGAAAAGCTACCACTGAATCGCACTATAGCCATTCTCCTTGTAAGATTTTTCAGCCACTGGAACATTTGATTTCGCACACGTTTCGTCGCGGGAGTGTATGGCGCGTACGCCTGCCGTTTTAGCGGCCCATGGAATTACGAGGGGTAATCACACCGGCCGCGCGTCCTCACCGTCCACCTCAATGACCTCCTGCGGCGTTTCTTTTGCGGGGGCGCAATGGTATGGTGACCGTTCTTCGATCCAGTGATTTCGGGACCGCCCCATACGTAACCCCGAGTTGCGGCGGTGGTCTCAACGCGCCGTTACAGCATATCCTTTGACGCTAACTGCTACGATAGAGGGCGCCGAACAATGCCGGCTGTTTGTATGAGCTTCGTGGGAATTGCGAGCGTCCTGCTCTTCTGTTTCCTGTGGTCTCAGGATCGACGAAGAATCCGCTGGTCGCTTACCGTGTGGGGTTTGGCCTTGCAGTACGTCTTGGCGATCCTCCTCCTGAAGACCTATCCTGCGGAAATATTTGCCGTCGCCCAAAGGTTTTTTTCGCTCATATACGAGTTTGCCGGAGTGGGCGCCAAGTTCCTCTTTGGTTCACTTACGGAAAACAAAGACTTCGTTATACTTCACATGGCCGCAGTCATTATCTTTGTCAGTTCGGTCATGGCCGTGCTGAATTACCTGCGTGCGCTGCCGGCGATTATCTACGGCCTCGCCCTCGTGATGCAACGAACCATGCGAACATCGGGGGCCGAGACTCTAGCCGCAACCATGTTCATATTCATGGGGATCGAGGCTGTTACGGCGCTCAAGACGGTTCTCGGGAAGATGACCCGATCCGAACTGTTCACCGTCATGACGTGCTTCATGGCCACCATAGCGGGATCGGTTATGGCCGTGTATGTGAACGTCTTCGGAGCGAATCCCGGTTACATATTGGCGGCGAGTCTCATGCACGCGCCGGCGGCCCTGGCGCTCTCCAAGATGATGGTGCCCGAGACGGAAGAGCCTGAGACGGGTGGACGCATACAGTGGAACATGCTTCTTCCTCCGGAAACCGGCGTCGTGGAAGCCGCAGCGAACGGAGCGGTGGACGGACTGAAGCTTACCGCAACCATTGCGGCTATCCTCTTGGCGTTCGTGTCCATCATTCATATTCTGAATTCCATTCTGGGATTGTTCGGTTCCTCTTTCGACAGCTTGGGAGGATACGCCTTCGCTCCGGTGGCGTTTCTCATCGGTATCCCGTGGGATGATTGCGTTAGGGCGGGGAATTTGTTGGCCATTAAGGTTTTTTTCAATGAATGGTTGGCGTACGCCAAGATGAAGGAGATGATGGACGCCGGTCTATTAGGTCCTCGCGCCGCTATGATGCTCACGTATGCCTTGGCTTCGTTTGCAAATTTCGGTAGCTTGGCCATATTGATCGGCGGGATTTCGGCCATTGCGCCTGAGAGAAAAAAAGACGTCATTGACTTGGGACTAAAAGCGCTGCTTACGGGATTTTTGGCGGGACTCCTGACCGCCGCGGTTGCGGGAACGCTTTCGTGGGAGTAATTCCCATGCGCTATATCATGGATTATGAGAACTTATGACCACATTACCTGAGTATTTACCGAGCAAGTTCCAGCGGATTCATCTGGAACTCACGAATCGTTGTAATTTTTCATGCTCGTTTTGCCCGGATTGTCTCATGACGAGACCTCTCGGTTTCATGGACGGCAAGCTGGCCTTTTCCGCGCTGGACCAAATAGCCGAAGCGGACTTGGCCGACAAGGTGACCTTTCATGTCATGGGTGAACCTCTTCTTCATCCGCAGTTCTTTGAAATTGTGGATCACGCCAAAGAAATTGGGGTCAAGGTCGGGCTCACCACGAACGGCGCGCTCCTTACTCCTAAGATGATCGAGAGGCTGGCTGCGCGTGAACTCCACCAGATCGATATTTCTCTCCAAACGCCGGATGCGGAGAGCTTTCGAGCTACTCGTGGGACAAATATGGATTTCGAGAAGTACACCCGAGGTGTCCTCGACCTGCTTGCGGCTTGTCGTCAAACGGAGAATCCCCCCATATTCAAAATTCGCGTCATGACCACGGCATTCGCCAAAGGCATGCGGTCGCAATTGGGTATTCCGCCGTTCTTGGCTTCGTCCCGGGCGCTGAGAGAGACCATCTTTGAGTGGACACGCATGATATATGACCGCTTGAGTATCCCACTGGATAGCCCGGGTATCCTGTCCAAGATCAACAAGATAAAGATTTACGCTTGGAACGTGGTGGAGCTTTACCCCAAGATATTCATCGAGACATACGTTCTTACGGACTGGGGAAATGCTTTCTCGCAAGAGAAAATAGTGGAAGCGGAGCGTGGGTATTGCTTTGGGATGCGCGATCACTTTGCGGTTCTCTATTCCGGTGAAGTGACGCTTTGCTGTGTGGATTACGATGGACGGACGGTAATCGGCGATCTAAACAAAGCGAGTCTCATGGATATTTTGGGCTGTCCCGCTCTGAAAGAGATTGCGTTGGGATTTCAGAAAGGGCGTCTGGAACACCCCCATTGTCGCCGGTGTTTGGGATCGCGTTCGAAGCTCTCAGCAAAAGTGAAACCCTATCTGTCAGTATTGGGGCTTAAAGTGCTCAAGCCGTTCTTCTATAGACAGATACGCATTTACGAAGACACGTGAGCAATCGGGGAAGTTTAGCGGAACGAGCGCCAGAGGCGAGCGTCGTACAGAACGTAAGAAGGAGCCCATAGTAGGTAGGCTCCTGATTAGTAGTTCAGATGGCCGTGAATTCGGCTGCGTTGAGGAATACGCCTTTGACGCCGCTCATCATCTGTACGCACGAGCATTCAGGTGTGAGAAATTGGTATACGGCGACAAAGACGCTTCATTTTACACACAGCACGCCTGCGGCCGGGGTTTAGCGGCGCAAAAAGCCCATCGCCACGTCATACAGCGCATCTACAACGGGCTCCGCATAGTAGCGGCTGGAGCTGCTGCGGCGTGTACCGCCGAACAATAGACCCACGGCCAATCCAGCGCCGAACGCCAAGAGCGTTGTGGTCTCAGGGTTGTTTCTGGCGTACTTACTAGCCTGATGATATGTGTCGTGCATGACTTCGCTGGTTTTTTCGTAAGCCTGGGAAGCCATTTCTTCTGTCCTGTTATAGGCCTCGGCGCCTTTATCAATGTACTTTTGCGGGATCACGCCTTCCGATGACTCACGCGCGGAGTCCTTACCGATGTGCTGTGAAGGTTTCATGTGATCTCCACTCGAATCCACGTGTGTGCCTCTATCTCGGGGGGTGGGCTCGGTAGAACCGGGTTTATGCTCGAAGGGTTCTCTGGTCGGGTTCATGTCATTAGTTTTCATTGTTCAATTCTCCTTAGGTATAATAATTCAGTCATAAGCTCTTACTGAGCCATTGGACCAATTTCACGTTCGCCGTAGGTTCTTTTTCGAACCGGTGGCGAATATCTCGGTCTTTGCTTCCGATCCTCAGGAGCATCTGAGGTCTCCTTAGCGCTTGAGCTTTGGCTCTGAAGCCAATTCATAGCCGCTTTTCCGGCGAATCCCATCAACGTCAATTTAATTGCGCTTTTCTGCTGTGGTTGCCCTCCCAGGCGTTCGGAAACAGCATCAACAAATCTCTCTATTGGATCTTCACGACGCTTGAAAATTGCCGAGGCAACGAGTCCGACACCGGCGGCTACTCCAAGAGCGGCCAACGGGTAATCTCGCACATAGTTCCGCCAATCCGTTTTTTCCTTTATGGCCTCACCGAGTTGATCCACCGTGTCGGCCAAGTCATCTTTCTTGGCGGCGATCTCTCGGCGAATGACATCGGCGCTGCGGTGGTCATCGCTTTTAGAATTTTCATGTATATCCTGCATGCTCCACTCTCCTTTAGTGATCTAAGGTATCACTCGAATCGGTTGGTCCCACTCCTTTGAGTTCTCGGATCCCAAAATACACCACAACACCACCGATTACTCCGAGTACTACCGCCATTAAGAGCGCAGCGATTGCGGGATCCATATATGCTGTTAAAGCTATAATCGCTGCAACCCATAGGGCTGCAATAGCGAAGAAGCATACAACCGCTCCGGCCGCTATAATCGCGGCGCCTACCTTCAGATCTTCCAGCTTTTCCCGGGCCTCTTGTTTTACCAGCGCAATCTCATCTTTTACCAAGACTGAGGACTGATTGACCATTTGGCCTAGTAATTCGGTAAAGGAGGCTCGCGGCATTGAATAATCCTCAATTGAAGGTTCATTAACAAAACGTTCATTGTTCATGGCAAAATTGCCTCCTTGCCGCCTATCGTCTCCTAAATAGAGCCCCGATAATAAGCCCCACAGCTCCGGCGATGAGTAAGGCCGGGCCGGGTTTTTCCTTAACATAACCTTGAACTTTGTCGTTTACGTCTCTGTAGTCGAATTTGTGAATATACTCGGCCGACTTATTGAGAACATTGGATACTTGCGGGCCATATTCGCCCATTACCTGAGACATCTCACCGTCTTTCATGTCCTTGGCTACACTTTGCAGCTTGTCGGCGATAGAATGTTTCACGTCGTCGAAACTGGAACTTGATGTCTGACCGTGTTTCCTTTGCAATTCAGTATTCGTCGATTCAAAGGACCCTGTTTCCATAATTGCACCTCACGAGAAACTATAATTGATAAGTATGTCCCTTAACCTATAATAAAGTTTCTCCGTATACATGTTAATTTAAGCATTCTATGGTGAAATGACAGGCGCCGGCGAAAACTCTGAAGGCTCATCTTGACTGTTCAGACACGGCTCCTTGGTCCAAATCGGTCATCCATTTTTTATGACACCGAATCGCAAAAATCGTCGTTTTTTGAAAAAGAACCAATTTTTTACGCGAAGCTTGATCTGAAAGTGGTTTCACACAAGGGAAGAAGGTGTTCAATGACGCGGCTAAACAGCTTGTAATATGGGTTAATGTGAACTATAGTGAAATAGCATATACCTAAGTGCGGTTTCATCCGTATTGGTTCACCGGGCTTGCGACGGGTATGCGCGCTGGACCACTCATATGTAATTACAAGTGTTCGGGTGATCCCCGTAACCGGTTACGGTTCATCCTCGTCTATAAAGTCAAGTAAGTTGCGAAGCTGGACGATAGCCTCTTCTGAAATGGCGGTAATTTGAAAACCCACCGTCGCCCCCTGTACATCATCTTTCGATTTCCAGACGCATATCGCCTCGAAGGTAATCGGCTCGATGGGCAGGTATTCTTGGGGCATGACGACAAAGTTGCGCTTTTGACCGACTACTCCACTGATGCCGTGAATACCTAGGCCTCTTTCGCTGAGGTTGAGGATTTCGCCTTTTATAGCCGGATTATTTCCGTAGATGGGAATAGGAATTTTGGGTATGAGCCGCCATGATTCTCTATCATCCGCTACGATGACGGTGTCTTCGGCTAAGCTCGGTTGGCGGAGAGGCGGAGGATTTTGGGCCGGTCGGTTGTAGAAGTCGGCCTCTTTGAGCAATCTCATTTTCAGGAGTTTGCTGAACGCGCTCTTTAGTCCCTGTTTGGAGAGCTGGTACTGCGACATAAGTTCGTTGTCCGACAAACCCGCACGGATGTCGGCAATGATTTTTTTTGCGGGGAGAACTTTTTTTGGGGGTGAGGTGGTGGACATTTCCCGACTAAAGACCTCCGATTTTCACACTCTCCGTGAGTAGGCCGAACTCCGATGAGAACGGCTAAATTATCAAATGCGATTGAACTACACGCCGCCCGCGGGTGATTCCATACGTAAACCAAGGGTGAAGCTCTCCTGCGGCGGTGAAGACTTCTCTACGCGCCGAAGCGATAACCTGCGCACGGTGTTACGGCAATTTGACCGTAGGAAACAATTCTTCTCTCGTATGAGGGAGAAAAAGAGCCGCCATGAAGTTATCCATGTATTTGGGATCTTCGGACAATTCGACATTCATCATGGCCTTAGCGATTTCTCCGGATTTGGCGAAAAGGGATCGGTCTATAGCCGCAAGCCGTGCTCCCTTGAGCGATGAATTGCCGATAAACGTAAACTTGTCCCGTGGGATATCCGGGAGCAATCCGATTGTCACCGCATGATCGAGATTGATGAAGCTGCCGAAGGCGCCGGCGATGATTACGCGATCCAGGGCGTTCACATCCAGCCCGATTTTTTCGAGCAAACAGGTGTAACCGGAGAACATCGCCGCTTTTGCCCTGATAATGTTGTCCAAATCCACTTCGGAGAGGATGATGTCCTCTTCTAAGCCGCTTTCCGCCGCTCTACACACCACGTATTCTCTACCGCTACGCCCGGAGCGGACTCTCTCGGTATTCGGCGTTTCTTCGTATTTGGCGTTCTGGTTGAGTATCCCTGTTCTGAGCATTTGGGAAATAATATTGATAATTCCTGATCCACAGATGCCTACAGCAGGTTTACTTCCCACGGTTTTTATCATGGGCTCGTAAGATTCCGCGTCTATGAGGATATTCTCTATAGCGCCTGGGGCGGCTCGCATACCGTACTCAAGCCCGCCACCCTCAAAGGCGGGTCCGGCGGAACACGATGCGGTCATGAGCAAGTCTTTGTTGCCGGCTACGATTTCGCCATTGGTCCCAATGTCGATAAACAGCGTCATTTCATCGGATTGCCACATGCAGTTGGCGAGAACCCCCGCCACAATGTCGCCGCCCACGTACGAGGCAACTCCGGGGATGACTCGCACAAACGAGTGGGACGGCATGTTCAATCCCAGGTCTTGCGCCGGAACGGGTTCCAAATGTTGCGCGACCGGCACGTAGGGGGTTTCCCGCAAGAACTTGGGATATAACCCGAGGAATAGGTGCGTCATTACGGTATTACCGGCGGCCACCATGTAGGCGATGCGTTCTTTGGAGCGACCGGTTTTCTCGATCAGCTCGCCGATGATCTCGTTCAATCCCCTTACGACTTGCTGCTGAAGCTTTTCTCCTCCGTCTTTTTTGAGGGCGAAGACAATCCTGCTGATGACATCGTCGCCCATCGCGATCTGCGGGTTATAGCGGGAAGCCTTTGACAAAACCTCGCCCGTGTCTAAATCAATCAATTCGCCCCAAAGGGAGGTCGTGCCGATGTCGATGGCCACTGCGGTAGCGGACTCCCTGAGATGACCCGGCGCCACATGGAGCAACTGATAGGCCTTACGGCCTTCCTCGCCGCAGATGTCCTCGATTCGTAAGCAGGCGGTGAATTTCCAATCCTCGGCGCGGACATTTCGCGGTATTTCCTTGATCGCTGCGAGATCCGCCCTTACGGGGAACATGTCGTGCTCGGTCTTCAGCGTCCGGAGAATGCGTTCATAATCACTAGAGTTGTCGGTAACGCTGGGAGGCGTCGGGCTCATATACACGCGCACCGTCATTGGATCGGGCTCGGGATGGAGCGGCGACTCCATTGGCTGAGCGGTGGCGCTCATACGTTCGGTTTCGTCACGTGGGACGACTTTGCGTCCAAGCTTGGCTTTGGGGGTCTCGACAACCACGTCGTCCTTTACGTGCGACTGACACGCCAAGGTGTATCCCTCAGCTTTTGCCGCTTGTGAGATCTTGCCCGTTTCAGGAGATTCCACCGTTCCGGAGACTACCTTGACTTTACATTGCCCGCATCCTCCTGCTCCTCCGCACGCGGCCGGTATAAATACACCTGCGTCGAGCGCTATATCCAGCAACGTCCGGCCGGGTTCAGATTCTATGGTGACGTTATCAGGCATGAAGCGGACAACAACCTTTTTCAATGGAGCCTCCATTACGCTAGAGTGGTGCGATGATCTCAAGGCCGTAGCCGAACCGGCGGTATGTACCTACCGACTTAACTATAGACATCATAGGTTAGCTATACATTATAAATCCATCAAACGGAAAGGCTCGTCAATGCCGAAAATGAATGTCCTCTCCGGTTTCCGTTACGTGGTCATGTAAATACCGCTTATCTTGTTTCTTTTCGAACGGCAAATGGTGTATACCAATTTTAAGGCCTCTGCAAAAACGAACTACGCCGCAGGCGCTGCGCCCTGACGTCCATTCTTCGCCACGGAGGCGATCTTCATGACAATGAATATCAATGAAACCTTTGTGAGCATACAAGGGGAGTCGTCCTTCACGGGATTGCCGTGTTTCTTCATACGAGCGGCGGGGTGCAACCTGAGGTGCCGCTATTGCGACACGACGTACGCTCAGTCCGAAGGGGGCGAAATGTCGCTAGTGTCTCTTATGGACGCCGTCGCTTCCGCTAGGGTTCCTCTTGTTGAGCTAACGGGCGGTGAACCGTTGCTTCAACCGAAAGCCCCCACCCTTATTGGGATGTTGCTCGAGCAGGACTACCGAGTGCTGGTGGAAACCAATGGTTCTTTGGATATTTCCCTTATCCCCGAAGGCGCGGTAACCATCATGGACATGAAGTGCCCCTCCAGCGGCGAGTCTGGCCGTATACTCTGGGAAAATATATGGAAGCTGCGGCCCGATGACGAAGTAAAATTCGTCATTTCCAACCGACATGATTATGAATGGGCGCGCGGGATCATTCAGGAACAGCTCCTTCACAGGGGCGTAAAGATATTGCTGTCCGCCGTGTTCGGGGAGCTGCCCCCTGGTCGGCTCGTAACCTGGATGTTGCAGGACCGTCTACCCACTCGTTTTCAGCTCCAGATCCATAAGTACATTTGGCCCCACGATGCTAGGGGAGTCTAGTCTTCGGCGACACGTAAGGAGAAGGCGAGAAGGGGTCTTCTCGTAGGTTCATTCCGAGCGAATTGATTTTTTGAGCATCTGTAGGGCGCGAGACGGAGAATCTTTTCAGGCTGGCGTACGTGCGTCGGCTGATGGGAACGGCGCGTGGTAGGTTAAAGCGTTTAATTCAGCGCCTGTAGGAGCAAATTCGCACTCACGGCAAGGTGAATGAAAAGTTGCCCCCGGCGGCGCCGAGATTGGGTAGATTAAACGCAACCTGTGGGTTTGGGAAGACCGGCGACTTTACAAGCGCCTTTGGCAGGACCTGACGGGAAAAGTTCGTAGATTTTCTTGAGCTTGAAACCGGTGTCTTTGCAGACTTTGCGGATCATGGGCGCAATGTTGAACTCGAGGTAATAGTTTCTCAGGTAGTTAACGACCTTCCAATGTTCGTCGGTCATTTCCTGAATACCTTCGGTTTTCGCGAAAAGTTCTGCTACTTCTTCGTTCCACAGTTCGGGATCTTGAAGAAACCCATCTTCGTCAACGTCAAAAGTTTTGCCTTCGATTTCCAGTGTAGGCATTACGAGAGTCCTCCTGTGAGTCAAGTTTGCCGGGCGGTAACCGGGCAAATCTTATAATCCGACAGATGTTATCACCAAGGTTCATGAAAAACAATATGTTGTTTTTCACACGAAAAATACGCCTCTACGATACCTGCTTCACCGGGTTTGGTACGGCTCTCCATTCGATTGCATAGTCGGCCGACACAAGTCGGCTTCAGAGCCCCTAATGTGATTCCGCTCTGTTTGGGTACATCTCGGTGAACGGTTGTCTCCGATGGTAACTCCCCATGAGAGAGGCGGAGTCAACGGTTTGTCACTGCGTACTAGCGCACACGGCCCCACACAACTCGTGACCGGTGTGATTGTCGCCATCCGCATGCCTTCCGATGATCGGCTATATTACTTCTTCTTGAGCTTCACTTCAATGTCGTGGATGAATTTCTTGATTATCAACTGCATCGCCGGCCGCTTCTCACGAGACAACGCCTCTTGGTAAATCTTCAAGGCTGCGGGATAATTGCCTTTTATCTCGTAAACGACGCCGAGTCTACCGTATGCGTCAGAATAGTCGGGATTCAGTTGAATGGCTTTACGTAAATCCTCGATGCTTTTATCGTATTCCCCCAATTTCGAGTAGGCGATGGCACGATTGTGGTACGCCATGAAAAAATTAGGGTTGTCTGCAATGGATTTTGTGAAAAGATCCACTGCTCGCGGCCATTTTTGGACTTGAAGAGCGAACTCTCCTTGTTCGTAAAAATCCAGATAATCATCGGCGTGGGCAGGTTGAACACACCATAGCGTTATGACCATGAGCCCGGCGATGACCGGCGTTAGTGCATATGTTAACTTCATATTGCGGTCCAGGCGCTCTGAAGGTAGTAATGCTAACACATGCACAGCATAAAAAATAGTCTTTTGTCGTGAATATTCAAAGATTTTCGCAATAGTTCGCCGGAGCTGAGGCTGCTTTGCGTCCGATAAAAGACCCAAGAGAGACTATAATCCAAGCGAATCACCCTCGCACTATTGAAGCGGTTCGCCTAATCCCGGTGAACGGTTATAGCTTCCGAAGTCGGCGTATACTCCGACGTCGCATTTCATTTTGCATCATGACTTTCGCACATACGTATCTTCATCGCAAGTAATTCTCGTAGTCACCACTATAATTATTCGCCGATCGTTCATTCAGGAGCACGGCTCGGCGACGAATTGCGGCGTTTAACCTTCTCCCCTTATGCCGCACCTGTAATAGTTCACCGGGCGCAGACGTGATACCGAATCTCGGCAATGGTCCCGGTGAACGGCTGCTCGAGGCTGTATTCCAAGCGGAATATGATTACACATTGGTGTGTTCCGTCGCGATCTCAACTCCTATTTCTCAAAGTCAGCTTGCCGAACCGTAGGAGGATTTGTTAGCTTCACCATGTATAAAGACTACTCCACATGAGGGAGGTCTACTCCGGAAATATGGCGCCTACAAAAAAAATCCCTTCCGCTCACCCCATACTTGACGCAGAAGATTTCGAGAAAATACCAGGGGCGCTTGATCGCGAACCCTCGGCGTTCTTCCGTCTGGCGGCACGAGCGCTTTCCCCAAAGGTAATTATTGATGCAATGGCCTTGGAGCGGCTCCGTGAATTGGCGCGTAACTCGGCTGTAGTGTATGCGTTGAAACACAGGAGCGTCTACGATTTACAGCTCCTGAGGATGAAATGCGCTGAGTGGGGTTTACCTCAGCCGCTCTACGCATTTGATCTGTCACCACACGAAACCGGTTCAATCGGGAAGTCGTGGCGTGTGTGGAAACACAAGCTCTCCGGTCTCTATCATGAGCGCGCCTTTCCCAAACGTGTCAATGAACGGGTTCTTGCCCGGATTTTCGAGAACGGAGCAGCCGCGGCGCTCTTCCTTGTGGATGAGCACACTTCCAGTGAGAGATTTAGGAATCCGGATCAAGATCCCATAAAGATCCTCATGGATGTGCAAGGACGTTTCATCGGGACAATCGCCGTTCTGCCCGTCTCGATTCTTTACGACCGGACTCCGCCGAAATCCGTCAAGACATACGGTGATCTCGTATTGGGTGCGACTGAACGGCCTAACCTATTGCGACGCCTGATGCTGGCTGTTCGCAAATGGACCGTCCCAGAATTGCTCGTGGGCGAGCCGACCTTTCTTATGGAAGAGTTTCCGGAATTCAATACGGATAAAGACTTTGATGAGGCGCCGTACGCAATTCGTAGCCGTCTCCTGCGCTCCATTAACGATAGGATTCGGGTGAATCGGGGGCCGACGAAACTCTCCCGCACCGAAATCAAGGAGCGGGTTCTTCAAGACCCACGAGTGCAACGTGCCCTTTCCTCTTCTGATGAAGAGCCTGAAAGCATTCTACGGAAAAAGGCCGAACGGTACGTGGACGAGATCATGGCCAACCAGAGCTTTCAGGTTCATCACGTGCTCTATTATGTTTTGCGCGGTCTGTTTTCCAAGGTCTTCGACGGGGTGGATCTCAAAGAGAGTGACTTCTCTATGCTCAAAGCGGCCAATGGTCGTGGTTCCCTCATTTTTGTGTCCTGCCATAAGAGTCACTTCGATTATCTCCTCATTGGATTCTTTTGTTTTATCAATCAAATGACTATTCCGCTCATGGCCGCCGGCAAAAATCTTTCCTTTTGGCCGGTGGGAGGCATACTCAGGTGCGGAGGGGCCTTTTTCATACGACGATCTTTCAAGGGCTTGTCGCTTTACGTTCATGTGTTCGCCGCATATCTTCGCGAGCTGCTGAACGAACGAACCAACATCAACTTCTACATCGAAGGTGGGAGGAGTCGCACGGGAAAACTCATGCCACCGAAGGTGGGGATGCTCGGGTTCTTACTGCAACCCTTGCTGGAAGGCGACATAGCTGATTTAACGTTTGTGCCCACATACGCCGCGTACGACCAAATACCTGAAGAGAAATCCTACTTGAGTGAGCAAGCGGGCAAAGAAAAACAAGCGGAATCCTTCTCGGCCTTTCTCAGGGCGCGAAACGTGCTGAAAAGGCGTTTCGGGAAAGTTTATCTCCGTTTTCACGAACCCATATCCTTTCGGGAGTATTGCGAGGAAAACGGTATACCGCTCGCCGACTTCATGGACAAAACGAAACGCAATCGCATCAATGATTTCGCCTATTATATGATGTACAGTATGACTCGCGTCGGTATTGTCTCGCCCGTGGAATTGACATCCGCCGCCTTGATTTGCCTCGGCGCTTCTGAAATGTCGCATGATGAAATCATGGAGAACACCGGCTTACTCCATACTGCGCTCGGCGCCAAGGAAGTGGAGTTCGCCGCCGGACTCCAAAATCGTGAGAACGCCATACGTCAGGCGTTGGATCTGTGCCTCCACCGCAAGTTTATTACGACCCCGCAGCCGGATGTGTATGCGCTCAACGCAAAAGCCCGACCCAATCTCTACTTTTACAAAAACTCTCTGCTCAACTACCTGTGGGCCGAATCCCTAGTAAGCTTGCTTTTGACTACACCCTCCAGCCGTCTTGATGATCTTCAAAGGGAGTTCGCACTCCTCAAAAGTGTGTCCATTCGGGAAATAATCTTCAATCCTTTGAAGACCGATGAGGAGCTGGTGGAGGAAATCCTCGAAAGTTTTGCCGCGCAGGGATGGGTGGTAAGGGAAAACGACTCCTTCACAGTGAAATCAGCGGCGGCTTTAAACTGCCTTGGTGGGCTTATGTACGATATTCTTCTCACCTATCGCTACGTGCTTGAACATGCGGCGCATGTGGAGACGAACCTCTCGGCCAAGGATTTCCGCAAGGTGATCGTAAATTCGGCTAAGACTACGTTTCCTGATGATTTCCGGCGGAATCCGCCCATCTCCATCGTTACCGTGGGAAACGCTCTGGGACGATGGTCGGAGATGGGGATACTCAAATACCGGGAATCCAAGAAAATTCTCGTGGGTGTGGGAGAAGACGAACTTCGATTAGAGAATCTATCCCTCTTGGGTCGAGTGACCGGTCCGTAGTCCCTGCGGCTGACGTTTGAAGACCCTGTTCCTGGCGAGGAGTAGTGACGGACAAGAACAGGCCGGATCGCGCCGGAAGCAAGGTGTATTGCGCCCATTTAATGAAGTGTGTAGACTGATGAGCGGCCGTCATGTGTGGAACCGTTCGACGTCCGACATTTAGTACGTGGATTGAAACGAGCGTAATTATTGAAGCCGAAAGGTCTTGGCCGCAGATCTATTACGTAGCCGAGGATTACTATTGTAGGACAGGCTCGTAGGCACAATGCAGGAGAATTACTCATGAAGACAGCTGTTATTACGGGAGCCTCATCAGGAATCGGCGAAGCCATCGCCCTCGAATTCGGAGTTGCACACAAGATGAACGTGGTGGTGAATTACCACGGCAATCATGAAGAAGCCGACAAAGTGGTCCAGAGCATCAAGGAGGGCGGCGGTAGTGCAGTGGCCGTGCAAGGGGACGTCTCCAATATAGATGACGTGCAGAAGTTGATTGACACGGCGGTTAAGGAATTCGGCGGTATTGACGTCATGGTGAACAACGCCGGGGTGGAATTTTCTTCGCCGTTCCTGGAGAAGAGTAAGAAGGAATGGGATCTCGTGATCGGAGTCAACTTGACCGGGCCGTTCCTGTGCAGCCAAGCCGCGGCTCGGGTCATGGTTGACGCAGGAAAAGGGGGCACGATCATCAATACGTCGTCCGTTCATGAGAACTTGCCCTTTCCGGGTTATGCGGCGTACTGCGCCTCCAAGGGCGGCCTCCGCATGTTGTGCAGGAATCTCGCCGTGGAGTTGGGCAAATACAACATTAACGTGGTAAACATTGGACCCGGCGCCGTGGCCACTCCCATTAACAAGAAAACGTTTGCGGATCCCGAGAAAAAGGCCGCTCTCATAGAGGAAATCCCGCTGGGTAGAGTAGCGACTCCGGAAGAAATTGCTAAACTTGCGGCATACCTCGCTTCGGATGCGGCAAAATACATTACAGGAACCACGGTCTTCATCGACGGTGGATTAATGCGACACACAGGGTCGCTTTAACGCTCGAGAGGAGTTCCCTAACCTACGGCGGCTCTGGACACGCTCACGGTCGGGCGCCCCCCAATTATCCCGCCGTTTGCCTTCATGGCGCCGCAGAAGCCTACTGAAGCTACGGGGATTTGCGCGCAAGGCGAAAAAGGATGGGAAGCGCGCCGCGGGCTGTGCGTAAGCGTAATCGTTGCTTTACACGTTTCTTCGGCTTTCATCGCAGGAGCTGTCAGTGGAAACATCGACGTACATGTTTGCGTTCGGATTCGTCTGCATGGTAGCGGCGTCCGCTCTGGCGTCGCTGGGAGTAAAGCTCGCTTTGCGCTCATACAAGCCGACGATCTATTCCTTCTCCACCAAAGCCGCGGTGATATGCGCGGCCGGTGAAATTTTTATCCAGTTGAGCGTGGCCGCTCTGGTTTTCATGGCGCTTGCTAACTATTTTGTGACCAGTGACAAAGCAGTGAGCAGGCTCTTCCTGCAATTTTTCCTGGCCGCGGGTTTGTTTACTGCGGTTCTAGGCGTGGTTCCTAATCTCTTGCTTACCACGTCTCCCCGGACGGAAGCGGCGGCCCTCCGTCCTCGTATGGTACTGCGGGCCGGACTACTGAGCGTGATTACCCCGATCCTTCTGAGTCTGACGCTCGCTCTTTTGGTGTTCCAGCGCGTACCTTGAGGGGGCAAGACCCCGGAATAGGGTATTAATCGACTAAATTGATCGAGAAACGAAATTTTTTTGCGTGAGCGACATCTTAATTACATCATATTAATAATTAAATATGGTAGTATTCGGGAAGGCATATTTCCCACGGTCTGCAATTATGTGCGTACGACCCCGGCCGACCTCCGGGACACCGTAGGTATAAATTAGCCTGTAAGTTCATGTAGCAATTGTTGAGGATTTTTAAAAACATTGCATCGGAATAGGAGCGACGGAACAGTCTAGGAGCACTTGAATTCAGCAGATTTCCGGATATAACTAATATGCTCCCCTAAGCCATGCAGATTAAAGAGTGCAAATCAATAGATGCGGAAGTCCAACCTGTCGCCACTTAAGGGGAAGGTTGACGTCGCGCGGAATGTTCGTGTTTTCGTGAAGGTGGCCCTATGACCTCCCCTGGAAAGACCCTAAGCTTGAACTATACACCTAATCTACGGAACCAGTCCCACGGAATCGTAGAAGGCTTTACTCGAATGGTCGCCTACGTGGAGAGCGACGGCCGGCCACTCTATTCAAATACATAGTCGGAGGTTCAGCTATATGACAAAACGACAATGGGTCATGATCGGCTTAGTAACGGCCGCGGTTGTAACCGTCAGCCTCGTCCTCAGTTCCACGGCGTTTGCCGGAAAACTCGAAGACGCAATTGCGAGCACCCCCAAAGGGGCGCAACCGGGAATGATTAACCCCGAGGCTCCCAAAGGTTTTCTCGGCATACCCGGCGCTCCCAATCCAATGTGGTTCTGGGGCATTCTTTGGGGTATTTGGGTAGGCTGGATTTTTTCATCCGTGGGCGCATTCGGCGGCGTTATGGCCGGCGTAGGCCACATTTCGGTTTTCGGTCTGGGCGATTACGCGTCAACCTTCAAAAAAACAAGTCCAGTTCTTAATAAATTGCTGACGGATTCAATTAAGACAAGCAACCAGTATCTTGTAGGACTGTCAGCATTAATTTCCTCCGTCACCTATTACCGCATGGGGCGGTTGGTCTTGCCTTTAGCCCTTTTCTTAGGCGGTGGGTCCATAATTGGATCCTGGACGGCTGCAAATTTCAGCTCAGGTAAGCTCGGCGCAGCGGCGTACACGGGCATCTTCGGATTACTGGTGCTCGTTATCGGCGGGTTCCTCATTTATGAAACCACTGAACGAGGACAATCAGGTAAGAAGGCGGCGAAAGCCGCAGCGGCTGCTTTCGAGAAACAAAACATGCGGGCCGGGGCCACCGGCGGAGTAGGCGCGCAAGGTGTTCGATTCAGCAGGTTTGAGCACGGCCGTATCTATTTCACTTTTTACGGAGTCGAATTCAGCTTCAACCCCATATGGCCGTTCATCGGCGGTCTCATTATCGCCGCTATCTCGGCTCTCATTGGTGTAGGCGGCGGTTTTCTCTATGTGCCGTTTCTTACCTCCATAGCGGGTCTGCCGATGTATATCGTGGCCGGTACATCTGCTCTTGCGGTGCTCATTTCCATGATCACGTCCATAACCACCTATATGCTGAAAGGTGTGCCCGTGGACTTAGGTTTTGTGGGACTTGAAATGGTCGGCATTTTCATCGGTTCCATCCTTGGCCCTCTAACCTCCAAGAAGATCCCGGAAATTTGGCTCAAGAGAATCTTCATTGTGCTGGCGTTGTATGTAGGTCTCGGTTATGTAATGAAGGGCTTTTTCCCGCACGTTTTCCGCTTGCCGGGACTGTAGATTTTTTTTGTTTGCCCTATGAGGCGACTGGGGTTGCTGTAAGGGACGGATAGCTGATCCGTCCCGCCTTTTTTTCCAGAGGCGCCATGTAAGATTATACTCCCGTGGTAGCGAGCCGCCGGACCAACGTATACGATATGTTTGCTCTACAAATGTCGGTTAAACCAGCCAAAATATTTTTGCCGTGAACGGTTCCTAAATGGAGATGCATCCCTATATTATTCCTGTAGATTCATTCTTAATTTTCTTCTTTCGCCTCACAGGATACGCCTTTATTGATTTTCTCATAGGGACTTTGGTTTTGGCGTTTTTAGCCGTTATTGTCGGGGAAATCACGATTTCCCTTCTGTTTCTCATAAATCGCAGGCATATTGCTACTCTAAGCGAAAACGTTGAGCGTTACCACAACATTTCCATAGAGGCTCTCAAGGCGGGCGACAAGAGCGCGTACCAGGCGGCCAACAAAATAGCGAATGACGCCTACGGGCGCTCATTTTTTTATCAAGTTACTCTATCGGCGGGCTTTATTTGGCCGGCCTTTTTTGCTTTACTATGGATGAGCCACAGGTTTTCCGATGTTTCGTTCCAGGTGCTGTTTACGAATCAAACGGTGAATTACGCCTGTCCGTTTGTTGCGCTTTATATCGCAGCCGTGCTCGTGTTTCGTAAAATTAAGTACAAGATACCCTACTTTCGATGGATAAAAACACTATTGGATGAGAGTAAGCCTCCGCAGGAGACGCCCAAGGCTTCGGAATGACGATGGGGTGGTCCGGAGGGGAGATGAGTCTCCGCTCCTGATTTCATCGGGCGCAGAAGCGTCTCAAGCCCTGTGAAGGATAATGAGTGAGAAATTAAGGGCTCAGGGGACTATAGACTCACCCGAGAGCGAAAGGTATACGACCATGCGATCCGCAGCTTGGTGATCGCCCGATTTAGTTAGAGACGATTATGCTTTCAACCGGGCTCGCCGACTCCTAAAGCCCGGTGCACGATTACGACTATACTTCACAACAGGAGCCTTCCGTATGGAGACCAAATACAGTCAATGTGAAATGTGCTCGGCGCGTTGTCCAATTGAAGTAACATTGGATAACGGCGCAATATCGACAATTTTCGGCAATCCCAACGTGGGATCCATAGGCACGCGCTTGTGCGCAAAAGGCGCGACCGCTAAGTGGCTGGTGCAGGATCCGGAACGTCCCACAACGCCGCAGATACGTATGGGACCACGAGGTTCGGGTCAGTTTCGAGAAGCCTCATGGGAAGAAGCCTACAGCTACATCGCCGACAAACTCAATGTCATCAAGAAGCTTTACGGACCTGAAAGCATTTTGGTCGGTTGGCGCGGAAGTCTCAACAATGAGTTCGTGAAGGCCTTTGCGCGTGGTTTGGGAACACCCAACGACTTTACTCACAACAGCGTGTGTCCGCTCTCCTTGCATACGGCTTGTCAGGTTACCCTCGGCGTAGGGCGTAAGGCGCTTGGGTTTGATTTGGAAAACTCGGCCTACACAGTCCTCTACGGCAGAAATATATATGAGTCTCTTACCGTGGCGGAAGTGAATCAGCTCATGGCCGCAACAGACAACGGGGTTAAGATAGTGACCATTGATCCTCGCGCGTCCAAAACAGCGGTGAGATCCTACTATTGGGCTCGCATTCGTCCCGGGACGGATTGGGCCTTTAACCTCGGGCTGATGAACGAAATCATCAACAAGCGCCTGTATGACGAAAAATTCGTAAACACCTGGGTAAAGGATTTCGAGGCGCTCGAGCAGTATGTGCAGCCTTACACTCCGGAATGGGCGGCGCAGGAAACGGACATCTCGGCCAAGACCATTCGCAGACTTGCGGAGGAGTTCGGCGCAGCCAAACCCAAAGTGATATTCCATATCGGGTGGTTTGCGGCGCGCTACAAGAGTGAGTTCCACATGAGACGGTCCATTCTGTTTCTGAATGCTCTCATGGGCTCATACGAAACACCCGGCGGCTTATTTTTCAAAAAGGGGTTGGCGGATGTGGGCCGCAAGCCGATGAAAGAACTACCTTCCACTATTCCCGCCGTGGCCGGTGATCGGTTTGACCAAATAGGTCCCGGTAAACGCTTTCCCATCGTAGATAAGTCGCAGGGCGTCGCGCACATGCTGGCGGAAGCCATCGAGACGGAGCAACCTTATCCCGTGAAAGGGCTCATCATCTATCGCTTTGATCCGCTGTATTCCACACCCGATACGTCACGATTAATAAAGGATCTGGACAAGATGGATCTCGTGGTGGCCATAGACGTCAACTGGAGCGACACTGCCTGGTACTCGGACGTCATCTTACCCGAAGCCACCTTCCTCGAGCGCGGCGACCCTATTCAAGAGCGTAAGGGTCTCAAGCCGATTCTCGCTCTACGCCGTGAAGTGTTGGAACCCAGGTGCGACACGCGGCCTGCGTGGCGCATCTTCAAGGAACTGGCGGAGCGTGTGGGTTTTGGGGACAAATTCCCTTATAAGGATATTAACGAGTACAACGCTTGGAAGCTCTCGGAGACGGGCATCGACCTTTCCGAGTTCGACGAAAAAGGTGTGGTGAATCTCGCAAAGGACAAGATCTATTGGGATCGGGAAACCGGACTGAAGTTTAAGACTCCCTCGAAGAAGATCGAAGTGATCTCCTCGAAAATGGATGAAAACAGCCTGGAGTCCCTACCTCCTTATGAACATGTTGAAGTCCCCACGGGCAAGCTTCGCCTCCTTATTGGACGCAATCCCCTTTTTACGCAGGGGTCTATGGCGAATAATATCTACATACGAGAAGTGGCCCCCACGCTACCTATATGGATTAACACGGCCACTGCGGCCAAGATGAATCTGAAGGCGGGAGACTTAGTGCGCGTTACGTCCGATGCCGGTTCAGGTGAAATAATGGTCTACACGACCGAGGGAATCCATCCCGAAGCGGCCTATATCCCCCATGCCCTCGGGAAAAAGGCGGCCGCCCAGACCGTTGCTTACCGGACAGGGTTGGCGGATTCCACACTCCAGAGCATTATTTCGGATGTAGTGGGCGGAAGCGCCGCAATGCAGGAGTGCTTTATCACTTTGGAAAAGCTCAATCCTGAAGCCCGTATAGCCACCCACTAGCGAAATGACGGCTGTTTTTAAAGAAAGACCATCAATTTACGTGTAAAAAACATGTTTACCTACGGAATACGTGGAGGAAAGTATGTCGGCGCATCCCAAGCCGCTGAACGAAGATGTTGGCGACGAGAATCAGCTCTATCTTTACCATGATTCCAGCCGCTGCATCGGCTGCTACAGTTGCGAACTTCATTGCAAGATGAAGAATAATCTTCCAATAGGTCCTCGATATTGTCGAATTATCGAAAATAATCCCAAAATAGAGGGCGATAAACTGAAGATGAATTATCACTTTCTGCCGTGTCTTCACTGCACGAACCCCGTTTGTGCGAACGTGTGCCCTACGCATGCAATCAAGAAGCGGGAGAAAGACGGCATCGTATACATCGACGAGTCCCTGTGCATAGGGTGCAAGTCGTGTATAGCCGCATGTCCGTGGGGCGTCCCCCAATGGAACCATGAGACCGGTAAGGCCATCAAGTGCGATTACTGCATGGATAGAGTGGATCAAGGCCTCAAGCCGGCATGCGTCACCGGATGTTTAACACAATGCTTACATTTCGGACCTGTCGGTGATGTCTCCGACCTGCTGCGAAAACGCTACGCCGAAACCTTGGAAGAGAAAGAGGAGCCCCCGGGACACGTCACGGAAGCGCTTACCTAGACGCCGCAATTCGTCCGACTGACGCAACGTAAGCGTTCACCGAGTCGAGGCGGCTCTGTGGACGGCAAAAGCTGGAGGGGAGACTCATCTCCTCTCTCAGGCGCTCCATACGTGATTCCAATAAGTGGCGCCGGCCTCATTGAACCAGTACGACACGACGTTACTGCCGCGCTTGTGCAAAATGGCGGCTATAACCACACAAGCGACGCCACGTGATTATCCGCATGGAGGAAAAATGACACAAAAACGGCAAGTCGAGGTCTTCACGGGCCATGGTAAAGGCAAGACCACGGCTGCTTTGGGAAGAGCGGTTTGGGCCGTGCTGGAAGGCTCTAGAGTTTGTATGGTGCAGTTCCTGAAAGCCCCGGATTCCACAGGTGAGCATTATTCCGCGGAGCTGTGGCCCGATTTTCTCACCATAAAACCCATGGGGCGCAAAGGGTTTATTCGCGGGGAGAGGGGGAGCAAGAAAGACTGTCTTATGGCTGAACAGGCCCTAAGAGAAGCCCAAGAGGCCATTCAAGGCGGCCTTTACGACCTCGTGATCTTGGATGAAGTGAATATGGCGATCCACAAGCATCTCATTGTCCTTGAAGATCTACTGCGCGTACTCGACGAAATACCTCAGGGCGTTCGTGTCGTACTCACGGGAAGGGAGGCGCGACCCGAAATTGTTGACCGCGCAGACGCCGCTATGGAAATGCGGAACAGAAAACATTACTTCGAGGCCGGACTAGCCGCCCAGATCGGGATCGAGTATTAGTCGAGATTTTGAGGGGAGTTTTCCGGTTTCCCTTCCCCAGCTTAGGGGAAAAGTTAGGGAGGAGTATTCTGATACCAATACCCTTTCCTAATCGTAATAGCGGTAAAGCTTTTTTGCGAAGCAGGTTTTTCCAACCTCGTTCTAAGAAACTGGTGATAATCCCTGAAAACGGTAGTTCACCTTGAGAAATGGCCTTTGGCTGTATGGAAACGTCTGCGCCCCGAATGAACTTGAGATTAACGAACCTAAACACTCTTACCTTACCACCTTGTGAAGAAATCGGCATAACGACTGAATCGTACATGCTTCTCCCTTGGACTCTCTCGACGAAACCGAAAATATGTCAACGGATCGTCGAGCGAATGTCTGCTAAACATATTTTGTTTGGATAAGATCCCGAATACCAACGCGTTCATTCAAGAAGTAATATCGGGGACAACCTCCTTGAAAGGAGTTTCTCTCCCAACCCCCCTCCCAGAACGACCATGACGTATCGTCACAAGGAAGGATGAAAGCATCTGAGAATACGGGCAGATTTAGCCCCTGTATCCCCTTTCTCAGAGGGACGTACGGTTGGTCCCTGACCACCCGTTGACTCGGAGCCGACTCTTACCCCCTGACAAGGGGGGCGAGGGGGGTTCAACTCCCATACCGAAAAACCTTCTATGCGGTCGATATACGTGGCATCCGGACGTGAGACTTTCATGCGAACATTCACTGTTGCGGAAACCGGTATTTCTCCACGAGAAATACTTCAATTCGGTGAAGCAGCAAGCTAGCGGGAGAAAGAAGTTACGAAAAGCCTACTCTCCCATACATAGTCGGCGGCGACAATACTCGTCGAGAGGCGCGTCGGTAGTATTCCTAGAGTGCAAGCGGGTGGAACGATTTCATTATAGACTCCTCTCCTACAAAACACTCTCCCGACGGAAATGAGAGCAGTTCAAATATACCCCTGATTCACAATGAGCGAAAAAAGTTGATTTGATTAAGATTCGTAACCGTATAATTATTAGTTTAAGATAGAAAATCGGGGCCGTAAAGCGATTTCGCAAAAAGCCCTTCTAAGTTAATCATAGACCGGCTCGGAGCTGGATGACCTACAAGTAAATTATGCTCCATAATGGAGCACACAGGGCCGATAAAAGGCCCTGTTTCCGCAAAATGAAGGTTTACTCCGGTGTTGGTACGCGTATGAGCGCGTACGCGGCGCCGAAAACCGATCTCGTTCAAGGCGGCCATATACCAATGCGCACTCAAAGAAGTAGTATCGGGAAGAACCTTCTTGGAAGAAGGCTTCTCCCCGAACCCCTCTCCAAGAACTTCTACTATTGCCGAAACCCGCTTTTTTCAAGGAGAAAATGCCGCTTTCGGCGAATCTTAAACATTCTCAGATAGACTTCAAGAAACCTAATCTCACAAAAAATGAACTTCACCTATATTACTCCGTTGGAAGCATATCGGTAATACACATTTGGATTGCGTGAGGCAATAAAAAAGCCCCGCCGAAGCGGGGCTGTATGAGCAATAAAATAAGAAATCAAATCACATAAATGTGGTTGTATCTTAGTGCAGGTAAGGAACCAGCAAGAGCGCAACCATGTTCACAACCTTGATAACCGGGTTCAAAGCAGGACCTGCGGTGTCTTTGTAGGGGTCGCCTACGGTGTCGCCCGTGACCGCCGCTTTGTGGGCTTCGCTGCCCTTTCCGCCAAAGTTACCTTCTTCAATGTACTTCTTTGCATTGTCCCATGTGGCGCCGCCGGTGGTCATGGAAATAGCCAAGAACAGACCGACCACGATGCTTCCCATCAGGAGTCCGCCAAGGGCTTCTTTACCCAAGGTGAAGGCCACGATCAAAGGAATAACGACGGGCAAAAGGGACGGAATGATCATTTCTCGTTGAGCTGCTGCGGTAACGAGATCCACGCACTTGCCGTGTTCCGCCTTTACGCCGGGAAGTCCCTCTCTTAGGCCGGGAATTTCACGGAACTGGCGACGCACTTCGTCAACGATGGAGCCGGCTGCCTTACCCACCGCCAACATACAAAGGGCTGCGAAGAAGTAAGGAATGATTCCACCGGCCAGCAGACCGATCAGAGTTGTGGGTGAGGACAGGTCAAATGTAACCGTGGAGCCGGCGTGCTCAAGGGCTCTTGTGTATTCGGCGAAGAGCACGAGGGCGGCCAGAGCTGCGGAACCGATAGCATAACCCTTTGTGACGGCCTTGGTGGTATTACCAACTGCGTCCAAGGGGTCGGTTCTATCACGAACTTCTTGGGGGAGGTCGGCCATTTCGGCGATACCACCGGCGTTGTCGGTGATGGGACCGTAGGAGTCAATGGCCACAACGATACCAGTCATGGAGAGCATGGAAACAACCGTAACGGCGATTCCGTAGAGTCCCGTTCCGGCGTTGATGCTGCCGCCGCCCAGGTAGAAAGCGATCATGATCGCTGCGCCGAGGACGATAACGGGCAACACTGTGGAGATCATGCTGATGGCCAAGCCCGCGATGATGTTGGTGCCGTGGCCCGTGGTGCTGGCTGCGGCCACGTATTTAACAGGGCCGTACATGCCGGTGAAATACTCGGTGATGACAACGATAAGGCCGGTCAAAACCAAACCCAACACTGCCATCCAGAAAATGTTCATAACGGAAATTTCATACGGGGTGCCGGTCAACGGAGCGCCCAAGGGCAGTTTTGCGGCAACGAAATAAAAGGCGATAGCAGCCAAAACACCGGAAATAGCCATGCCTTTATACAGGGCGCCCATAATGTAGACGTCCTTCTCGTTGCCGGTGCGGGGCAGTCTCACGCCAAAGGTTCCGATGATGGAGGCGATAATGGCCACGCCGCCGATCAGAAGGGGAAGATAAAACGCCGCGGAGTTCAGTCCGTAAATGGTGCTGGCGAGGAGCATAGCGGCTACGATGGTAACCGTGTAGGTCTCGTACAAGTCGGCCGCCATACCGGCGCAGTCACCAACGTTATCGCCCACGTTGTCGGCGATAACGCCGGCGTTGCGGGGATCGTCTTCGGGAAGATCGGCTTCGACTTTACCGACTAAGTCGGCGCCCACGTCAGCGGCCTTGGTGTAGATACCGCCGCCCACACGAGCGAACACGCTCATGAGAGAGCTACCAAAGCCAAGCGCAACCAAAGCGCTGAAAATTTGTTCGGGAGCGGGAGTGTATCTGCTGGCGAGCAAATAGAATCCTGCAACACCAAGAAGGGCCAAACCGGTCACGAGGATACCCGTCACGGAACCGCCCTTGAAGGCGACCTCCATGGCGTCGGCAAGGCTCTTGCTGGCTGCCGCCGCAACGCGCACGTTAGCGTTCACGGATACTTTCATACCGATGAAACCGGCTAAACCTGAGCCCACCAAACCGATGATAAATCCTAGTGCGGGAACCCAGCCCAAGGCCCAGTAAATTACCGCCACCAGAATGGCTGCGATAATGGCCACAACCTTGTACTGACGGGTAAGATACGCCATGGCGCCTTCGGCCACGTAGCCGGAGATCTCGCGCATTCTCTCGTTACCGGCGTCTTGTTTAAAAACCCAACCCGCGGTAATGAGACTATAGGCTACGCCTGCCGCCCCACATATAAGGGCAATGTTAATGACCCAATCCATCCACCTACCTCCTTGAAAATATTCTACGCAGAATTACACTGGATGAGAGTACACCAAACCCGTATAGACTAAGGACAAAACACAAACATGTCAAGGAAAAACCGCCCCCTGTCCGCATGGTTCGAGCATCCGGTGGTCTTGCCTAAAAGGGGATTCCGTCGCAGATTCAAAGGCCCTCACTGCGATTTAGTCATGTATGTGTAACCGTTCACCGCGCCGGCGGCGGCTCATCGCGATTCAAACCAGGCGCCAATCCGCTGTGAACGGTTACAAGTATTGTTCGTGGAGTTCACCGAGTCCAAGGCTATTTTTTTAGGTTCATCCGACAAGTGCGTACCTGGTTGAGTGCAGAGCATAGATTTTGAGCATAAAAAACTGCTTGTCTCGGAATCCATACGCTTGTCTCTGCATAGTTTTGATTTTGTTGTTGGTTCCTTCCAGTGGACCGGTT
>JBBRBO010000010.1:0-62465 GCA_038205805.1 Desulfomonilales bacterium | reverse complement strand
GCCGCGGCGTTTCGCCTCTGTGTCATCTCGGTGGCGCTGGCTCTCGCTGCAATCATGACGTCCGAATTACTGAGCCGACGCATGAGCGCCCGATTGGAGGGATAAACCGTGATCGCTGTAGACATCAAGAAACGGCTCGGTGAATGCCTGCTCCATGCGGAGTTCGAAGCCTCGGAAGCGCAAATAGTTGCTTTACATGGTCGCTCCGGAGCCAGCAAGACATCCATAATCAACATGGTGGCCAGCCTTATACAGCCCGACGAGGGTCGCATTGTGGTGAACGGTCGCTGTGTCTTCGACTCTGAAACAGGTGTGAACCTGGCCCCGGAACGCAGGCGGTTCGGCTATATCTTCCAGGACGGCCGGTTGTTTCCTCATATATGTGTAAAAGCTAATTTGGTTTACGGCATGAAACTCCTGCCGGCCGGCGCACGCCACGTATGTTTCGACGAAGTGGTAGACGTCTTGGGAATTCGGCGTCTACTCAACCGATATCCCGGTAAACTCTCCGGCGGGGAAAAACAGCGCGTGGCGATAGGCCGAGCGCTTCTCACCAGCCCTGATTTGCTCCTTATGGATGAACCCATGGCCTCATTGGACGAAGCTCGCAAGCAAGAGCTGCTGCCGTTCATCGCTGAGTTACCAACCGCGTTTGGTATTCCGATTCTTTTTGTAAGCCATTCCCTTGTGGAACTTCGGGCAATTTCGAACCGGATAGTTTTTCTGGAGTCTCGCGAGCATGGCCGATTTGATGAGGTCAAAACTGCGCCGGCTTGCGTGAACATTGCGGACCTACGAGCCTGAGCGCTACCGGGTGGGCTTATACCAATTCGCAATCAAAGAAGTAATATCTGGGAAGACCCTCTTGAAAGAAGTTTCTCCCTAAACCTCTTTCTAAGAGCTATTACAATTGCCGCAATCGGTTTTTCTCAAGGATAAAATCCCGCTTTGGGTGAATGTTGGAATTTCTCAAAAAGAAGTCAAGAAAACCAACTTTACAAACATGATCTTCACCAGCTTTACTCATTTTACAGCGACTTAGCTTTAAGGTGGCTTATGTGAGTCCGACATGGGGGAATGCAACAACCCGCTGGTTCTCTTGAAAGTGCGAGTTGTTGCAACCTCAGTGACTATTTTGTAACGCTTGTTGGGGAAGAACCCTCATGGACGAACAGGATTCTTCCACGTTTTAAATTGTTTAGCCCCGAACAGCGTGGGCTGGAAATTCACGAACAGGTTGGTTTCGACTGCAAAGAGCGGGTCGATGTCTCTGCCGAGATTCGACAATGCAGCCTGTCCCTGAGCGCTAGTAGCCGTCACTCCCTGTACGATAGAGGCCCCGTTATTACTACGGTATATTGCCGCAGTGTTGGGATAGGCGTAATACCATAGTTTTGCCCTTTTTGTATAGGCAATGGTATAAAGTATCATAAAGGTGTTGAAAAAATACGGCGTTCCTCCAAAATAGTTTTACTACAACAAAGTCGGGGGAACGCCATGAACACGAATATTTACCGGAACCGTTCGGATTTGACAAGTCGGAATTTGGTTGCTGTTTTTCACGGCCGAGTCTGAGACATTTCATATGATAATCGTTGGATGGGTTCTATATAGAGCAACGGCAAGCCTACAGAAACGGATCAGGATTTCAGCGTTGGCCATTTACGTTCAGACGCCTCTTGCCGCTGAATGTCACATGTTCGGAATGGGGTTGCTCTCTCTCTGCCCATTTGAGCCATAATCGCCTCCAGGACTCCCCCTGCGATGGCCCTTGATTTGTCGGAAATAGTGCGACAGTGCTCGCGGATATTTCGTGGATCTACATCACCGATTTTCATGTTCACGTAAACGATGGAGCCGTCACGCAGCCACCCACGCAGCGTACCGGTAATATCCGACCGCACCGGCGTTCCAGATATATGGCCCAGGATCTCCCCTTGACGAACGCTCTCACCAATGTGACGGCGGTGACTCAAGATCCCGGCACTCGGCGCGCGTATTACCCTTCGGCGGGCTTCTCCGGCAATCTCACCCGGTATGCCGGTATCCTCCTCTGCGGAGCCCTGCCATATCACGCGGCCGAGGTTGTGGCCTCGGTGAGTTTCAATGACCGCATGGGTATCACGTCCCGCATAGAATCCGGGTCCAACTCCTATGACCAGCGCTGCGTCAATTGCTTGCACGACGTCGTTCTTTTTAGAGAGCGTCGCGTCGATGATGACGTCCGGCCTGAGCACGTCTTTTAAGGTGTAGTTGGCATCCACTAAGACGGGTATACGACCGCTTCCGAGGCATTCTTCCACACCCGTTCGATCTCGAACGGCGACTGCCGTAACGCCCTCAACGGTCCATTCTCCCTCGTACAGCGCTTCGCTGAATGATACCAATCGCCGCACAGCTATGGGCTGAGGAAGCTCCGATAATATCAGCCGGCGAAACCTGGAAGCATAGAGACGCCAAGCAATCCCTGTAGCAATATCACCCGCTCCACGTATAAAGATAAATCCATCGGCGCAGCAGCTCATTGGACAGTTTTGTGCTCCATAGCCGCTTTTATTATGTCCTCCTTGGGTACAACTCCATAGAGAACATTTTTCACTTCGCCGTTTCGAATGATGTAAATGGCGGGTATCTTGTTCACCTCCAGCTTGCGACTGATAAGATTCTTGTCAGTGTCAATCTTCCCCACAATTGCCTTTCCACTTAGTTCTTGAGCCGCCTCTTCAAGAATGGGGTCCAGCAGTTTGCAAGGCATGCACCACTGCGCATGAAAATCTACCAACACTGGGGTGGTTTTTGAAACATCAAGAACTTCTGTTTGAAAGGTTCTATCTTCGAATTCACGTATAAGCGAAGTTGTTTTGACGGGTTGCTGATGGGAGGCAAAAAACAATATCGTTCCGCCTACCAGGATCAGAGCAATTACTGAAGCAATAATGATGAAGGGTTTTTTCATGCTACCTCCGGGATGTTCATCCCGTATCGTAAGGTCCGTCGGACCTGCGCGTGTCGGATTGCATGCAGATTCGATGGCTGTGTGCAAGGTACGTTACTTAGTAGTATAGCCTATATAAAGTAAGGATGCCTCATTCGAGGAGAGGACGCGTTTAAAAGTAGAACTCGAGGGGGATATGTGTCCTCTCGAATACGACCACCACTGCCGATTAGATGGCTACGCCGTTCCAGGAGGTAGACTGTCCTTTTTACTTTCATGTATTATTAGTCTTCATACGATCACAAAGTTCCGGGAATATGAAAGTCCTCTCAGCCGTCCGTAACGAGAAGTCTTTGTGGAGAGCCATTGACTTCAAATAGCAAAGTAGCGCTGGAATCAAAATGTGTTTAACAGAGAGGTCTTTACGCAAAATTCTCAGCTACGGTAGAGAAGAAAAGTGTTTGGGCCTTAGTGATAGAATTGAATTACACCCCGAATGGAATCCTTTGATGCTGAAAGGCCAAGGAAAAGCTATTGAAGGGGAGCGACTAAAGATATATATTCATCTTTTCTAGCGACGGATATAAAGGCCGAGCCACTATCTTATGCGTCGAAAAGAACTTTCTAGAGGTCTTCCTTGAATGTTCCGGCATGTTGCAATTTTTCCAAAGGGAGATCTTTACGGGTCCTCTCGGACCACTTTTTCTCGTCTGGAGGGGTCCGGAAGTCAAACAGGATGTTAAAAATACGAATCGCGAGGTAAAGAGCCTTGTGGAAAGCCTCCCTCTCAAGCGCAGTGACAAGAGCTAAAGACCCGCCAACACAGCGGTTCCCGACAGTCCTTGAAGCAAATACTTTACCCCGATATATACTGAAACGCTACAAACATGGAAGAGGGCCAAATCTGGGGGTGAATTTAGAAGTCCAATCACCCCAGAAGAATCCCCAAAAAATTCCGAGTGTCTGATAGACCATAAACGCCATGACTATAGGCATTTTCATAATCCACACGTAGGACACCAGTGCCGTGGCCACGGATACACACGCCGTTACGGCGGATGTTCCCGCCACGATAAACATTGGAAGCCCTTTTAGGCCGGTAAGAATGGGCACATACAACAACAACCCGCCGCCACCGCCGCCTGCCCCTAGGATTGACTAAACTGCCGCTATGAGTGCTCCACCGATGAAATCGCGGGTAGAATTCACAGAAAAGTTTAATTCTTAGAAAGTAAAAACAGTTTTCCCAAGACTCCATCGGACAACAGGAATATCCTGTCCCTCTTTAGCGTTCTCCCTCACCCGACTTATTCAATCTCGTTCAAACGCTTCAACTATCGCGTGAGCGTAGCGGAGAGACGCTTCTCCGTAGTGGAAGGTGTCGTTTCGTAGAAGAGAAAACCCCACATGACCTAGACGGCTAACCCAAAGTACCCATATTTTTCATTCAGATTTATGCGGCCGACCCTCAAAAGGGGCGTTATAGGGGAGCCCGGTATGCCGCACAACGCAAGCGCCGCTCCAGCGGGAATGACAAAACGTTGCATACCATGATTTAAATATAGGACGCAAAGGCCGAAAAGCCTACAAGAAGCTGATCTCCTGCCCTTACGGAGTTCGTCAAAGCGCGGCTGAAGGGTCCATGGGAAACCTGAAAGACCGAAGCGTAGTCGCCGAGTCCGCAGACGGACAGGTGTCCTACCCCCACCATTATGTCGCCGAATGCGCCCACAGACGAGCAGAATTCGCCTCCCCAAGACGCCCCACAAGAATGTGTACGCCGGGTCAGGTTCCGCTGCTTTGGGGATACCCATAGAATCTAGTTTTGGGATGAGCTGGGATGCGGATATTTCTGAAGATAAGCCTTTGGTGTTTTTCTGGGTATCGACCGGGGTTAAAAAGAAGCGGCCTTATGAGGAGAAAAAGCACAGTCGACAAAAGTGATGACCCTTTACGTTTAGAAAAATGTTTCGATGTGGGTTCCGGCGCCCCTATATTCGTCTATAGTGACCCGGCCGATTGCAGCAATTCCTTTGCCCATTACTACTAATAATACCGTGCGGAGGAGAATCATCAGATCCAGCAAAAAAGATCTATTATCTACATACCAGACATCGAATGCAAATTTTTCTTCCCATGAAATGGCGTTTCTGCCGTTGATCTGCGCCCAACCCGTTAATCCCGGCCTGACCTCATGCCTACGCATTTGATACGCGGTATAAAGAGGCAGATAGTTTACTAATAACGGTCGTGGCCCAACCAAGTTTAGCTCACCGCGCAACACATTCACCAGCTGAGGTAACTCATCCAAACTTGAACGTCTTAGAAACACTCCCAATGAAGTCAAGCGTTCCTTCTCAGGAAGCAATCGCCCGTGCGCATCTCGTTCATTCGTCATAGAGCGGAATTTTATCAATTCGAAGGGGACACAGTTTAGTCCCGGTCTTGTTTGACGAAAAAGTAACGGCCTACCCAACTGAATGCGGATAATAAGAGCTACAATCAACATAATGGGCCAACACATCACAAGACCCATTGTCGCTACATATAGGTTAAAGAGGCGTCCGTCACTTTTCATCGCACAAATCTTCGCAGAAAGAACCGCAGCATGGGCGCTTATTTGTCACATTATAGTTTTGTCCTTTTTGTATAGGCAATGTTGTAAAGGGTGCCACGCTTTTTGATTTTTAATAAGTGGTTGCAAATGTGACTTGTTCTCCGAGGCCACATATGCTTTGCTTTGTATATCCAGTACAAGTTCAAGCAAGGAGGTCTCGGATGGATCAGATAGAGGAAGCGCGGGACCCATGTCAATATGTTCCTTGCCTTCGTTCAACTTGCGTGTGTTTTGCATACTGTCAGAAAATGTTTATGAGGTTATGCAACCGCTTCTAATACCACACTTTATTGGATGTCAAGCAACTAAATACATAAAAATCAATACCCATGAGGGTGTGTAACGCGAGTTGATTCACTTCACCTGTTGAGCATTCAATGCAACTGCCGAGGAGTTTACCCTCCCGCCACGGGCGGAAAGACGGCTAAGCGATCTCCTTCTTTGAACTCCTCGTTCCCGTGGGCGTGAACACCGTTTAAAAAGACTATCTTCGAGAGCTGGGGCGGTAAGTCGAGCTTCAGCAACAGGTCATTGACTGTGGTGTGAGGCTCGACTTCCATGGGATGCCCTTCACCTTTAGTTCGTGTGGGCAATTTATCGGCAAAAGAGGCGTAAAGCCGCACATGAATGTTCATACCTTTTTCCGGCCCATTGGACGTGCTCGTCCTCACCGGCCCCACTTGAACTTTGTGTTCGAGGAGCTTTCCTCGAAGCTCCGTTTGGTGTCCGACGCTTCGGCTTGCGGCGCCGTTTCCTCGGTTCGTCCCCACTGCATCTTCTTCTGCGGGGGCCGTGTAGCTTCCATGGTGGATACCGGCGGCTTCTCCGTAGTTTTCCCGACTACGGCGGTCACCGGCTCGGGGCTATCGAGTACATCTTGAGCCGCGGTGTTCTCTTTGGGTTCGCTTCTTACAGGCTCTGAGGGCTGCACGGTGGGGCGTGCGGGGGTCGGACGCAGCGGCTCTTCTACCTGCGGGATAGCCCTTATTGGGCGATTCACCGACGGGAGCGGTTGCGTAACGGGAGGCGGCGGCAGCGGTGGCTCGGTGTACGCATTCGGTATAGGCGTGGAAACCGTGGCCGGTTCGCTCGTGGCTCTCCCTTGATCGTAGATCTCCATCTGGTCGAGGGATTTTGACTCAGGGCCGCTGTACTTGAACTTGAAATCGCGTTGGCTTATTTCACCGGAAGTGGGGGAGCCCGGGTCCCAATACATGCTATCCGCTCCAACTGCCGAACCGATGCTCATCGTCAGGCAAAACATGAGAATTCCACATAGCGCAACGTGTTTTTGCATAGCGGCGCTCCTTGTGAGCAAATAATTAGGGGAGCCCTATTCTGGTTCTAAGGGACATCTTGGCGCTATTATAGCAAAATTTCTACAAAATGGCCAATCAAACCCGCTGTGGGACGCGAGCGCTAAAGGAGCCCCTCTTTTGAGCACCGGCTGCGTGAATGCCGGTCTAAGCGTCATCTCCTTAAGACAAAGCCCCTGGGAAAGCCCGTTTACCGCGCCGACAGCTAGGGAAGCGGACGCCTGGAGAATATGACACTCTGTACCTATAGGTATACAGTCCTAGTGGCCACGCTGAGTAGCTTGAGCGCGTTAAGCGAGATTCGTGATGAAATCGGCCAGCTCGTAATCCGGGATGATTTTTTCCACTGCGCCCTTTTCAAGGGCCGCCAGCGGCATGGAAGGGTCCATACAGTTGTTGATGTCCTGAACGATGCAGCGTCCACCGGCAGCCCGGATCGCCAGGAGCCCCTTAGCGCCGTCCGCGCCGGCGCCGGTAAGTACTATTCCCACGCAACGGGAGCCCGCCGTCTGAGCCAGAGAGGTGAAAAGGTCGTCAATAGGGCTTTCCCTCGCCCTTTCAGTGGAGTACGCCAGGTTCAGCCGACCGTCCCCGTTCTCATACGCCTGGGGGTAGTCGTCGGCGGACACCACGTAGCACACACCCGCATGAAGAGCTGATTCATTCCGTGCATTGCGAACCGGGATAGCGCTGTGGGTATCCAGGTAGAGCACAAAGGGGTCGATATAACGCGGAGCTACTGTGAGGGTGACGATAAGCGCCCCTTTAAACTCCTGAGGAATAGCGGTCACAATCTTCAGCAAAGCATAGTATCCGCCGGTTCCCGCTCCTAATACGATGTATTTAGTTTCCGGTGTCGTCGCCGACGTGTCGTCTTTGTCCTGCGGAGACGCGGTGTTTAAGCGCAGATATTTGGATCGTCCCATGCGAATGACCGCAGCGCGTTTGACCTTGGCCACGATGTCCGCTTTTTGCCCGCCCAGGTTTTCGTCTTCTCTTCGAGAGGGTTTCGCCACCACATCTATAGCGCCGTATCGCAAGGCGTCAAACGAAGTGCGGGCGCCTTCCTTGGTGAGTGCGCTGATCATTATCGTAGGAATGGAATACTTAATCATGATGTGCTTAAGAGCCGTTATGCCGTTCATGCGCGGCATTTCCACATCAAGAGTAATCACATCGGGACGCAGTTCATTGGCCATCGTCAACGCTTCCGCCCCGTCCTTGGCGCCGCCAATGACCTCGATGGAGGGGTCTGCCTGCAGTATGGCGGTCAATTGACGGCGCATAAGCTGCGAGTCATCCACAACCAGCACACGTATTTTCGCTGAGAACTCTGCGCCGTTCATCTCAACCGGCCTTGACGCCGCGCTCGGCCGCGAGGATTTCTCTGGCCAGCTGGATGTAGGCTCGGGCGCCCGGAGTATCTAAATCGTAAGCAATAACCGGCTCGCGGCGAAAAGGGATTTCGGCAAGCCGAGGATCGCGAGGAATAATCGTCTTGAATACGCGATCTTTTAGATATTGACGAATTTCCTGCACGACTTTCACGGTAAAGCCGGCTCTCTTGTCGGCCATGGTGATAAGAAATCCGAAAATGCCCAGTCGCATGTTGTGCAGCCGTTTCACCTCGAGAGCTGCTCGTAGAACCGCGCCCACCGTGGCCATGGAAGCATATTCGCATTGAACGGGCACCAAGTAAGAGTCCGCGCTTACAAGCGCGGCGAAGGTCGGATTGTCCAGCCGCGGAGGACAATCAAGAAAGATATAGTCATATTCCGAACGTATTACATCCACAAACCGCAACAAAGCCCCTTGATCGGCGTCAAGAAGCGTCTTCAATTCCGCGTCAACCGACTGTGGTCCCGAATTCACCGGCACATAGAAAAGGCGTGGCAATCGGGGGTTTGCGGGCAAAACAGTTGCTTCCACGGATGCTTCATTCCGGAAGGCGTCAATAAGGCCCCGCGTCGAACCCGTGGGTTCTAACCCAAAACACTTACCCAGGGCGCATTGGGGATCAAGTTCGATCAGCAATACCCGTCGCTTGATAGCCGAAAGGCACGCTGCGAGGTTTACGGCCGTCGTAGTTTTGCCTACTCCGCCTTTTTGGCTGACAATCGCTATGACCTGCCCCATACCTGTTGCGCCTTTCAACTTTCCGCTCCGGCTCTATGTTCCGGAGGTCTCTCACTTGGGAAAAAGCGGGGAGCGCTCTGAGCCAGTTGTCGTTGACGGGTTATCACGTCCTCGATGACCTCCATGACGTCCAAGACCAAGGCAATGGTGCCGTCGCCCAGAATTGTGGATCCTGCCAGACCACGACTTTCGCATACGTGTTCCGCCAGGGGTTTGATCACCACATCCTGCTCACCGATGAGCTCTTCCACCAAGAACCCAACGGATTTAGCACCGGCCGACGCCAATACCAGAAAGCGTTCCTGCGCCGGCGAGCGACTCTGTTTCAGCCGAAAGATCAAGTTCATCCTGAGGACGGGAATAGTTTCATCTCTGAATTTGATAACTTCGAACCCCTCGATGGTGGTTAATTCCCGCGGGGCGACCTGTATTATCTCTCGGACACTCGTCAAAGGAACCGCAAACACATGACGGCCGGACCGTATCAGCAACGTCTGTATAATCGCCAATGTCAGCGGTATCTTTATGGAGATACGCGTACCCGAGTCCTCCCAGGAATCGACTTCAACATGGCCGTTAATCTTCTCCACGTCCCTACGCACCACGTCCATACCCACCCCACGGCCGGACGTCCGCGTGATACGCTCGCTCGTGGAAAATCCCGGTAGGAAGAGAATATTGTAAATGTCTTGTGGCGTAAGGTTTTTGACGTCCGCAGGGTCCAACAGGTTGTGCTCCACCGCTTTGCGGATCACGGCCTCGGTATCAACGCCGCGGCCGTCGTCTTCCACGTCAACAACTACTTGGTTGCCTTGAGAGTAAGCGTTCAGGATGATTACGCCTTCCTCTCTTTTGCCGGCTCGGCTGCGGACATCCTTATTTTCGATTCCATGATCCACGGCGTTCCGAATGAGATGCACAAGGGGATTGTAGATTTGTTCGATGACCCGCTTATCGACTTCGGTGTCGCCCCCGTGCATTTCTAGAGAAACCCGTTTGCCCACTCTGCGTGAAAGATCACGGATAAGACGCGGCATTCTATTGAAAAGCTGCCCAATGGGCAACATTCTCAATTTCATGACGCCTTCTTGAAGATCAGTGGCCACTCGACCCAGAGAAACACTGGCTTCGTTCACCTTGAGGCTGAGATCACGAAGAGCTTGCAGCTCTTTCTTGCTCAATCCGGACATTCCGAGCAAGCTTCGGTGGAAACCTTTCAGCTCGATCGCCAGCTGCTCGACATAAGAGCGGTTCACAACCAACTCTCCCACTTGATTGAGCAGAATATCAACCTTGCCGGCGTCCACGCGCATGGTGCGCACCACTGCCGATTCACCGGCTTCTTGGGTGACCACGGTTTGGCTCGCTTCACTGTCGGACGACTCCGGGGAGACAGCTTGCTGTACGGCCGGCGCAGGCGTCGCCGGAGTTGGCGCAAAGGTCTCCGGAGGCGAAACTCTTCCAAGGAGTTCCTCGGTAGAGGTCTCGGATGATGCAGACGCAGCAGGTACGAATTCCGTGGTCGGCGCTTCGGCCGGCTTCTCTTGCGGCATCGGCGGACCGGCGCCTTCCGGTTGCAAATCCACAGGCGCTACACGAACCGAAGCCTTTATAGCAGCTTCCGTGATGGCCGCCACATGCGGATTGAGCGCGCATTCCAAACCTCGCAGAAAATCCTGCAAACGTAAATAATTTTCCGGAATAAAGTCAAAATCGGCTCTACGTAAGGTCGCGACGTTCCGTGCGCACCACAAGGTCTTCTCATACCATTCTTCCAAGAAAGTCGAGGGTTTACGATAGTCCATATACGAAGCGGATGATTGGATCGCCTTGAGATGTTCTGCCGCAGCGGTGAGAGCCGCAGGATCCGGTATCGTTTCTTTGGCGGTCTGCACGAGGGGAGAGATCTTATTCAGGATTTCCCACCCATAGGATACGAAAATCTCGATGATTTCTCGATCAGCGTCTTCTCCGATATGTGAGACGTCCTCGAGAAGGTCCACAGCGCGCTTCCCCGGAATAGCCGCAGGAGTTTCCAAAGCCTGCGATTCGTTTTGCCCCTGGTCGGAGAATATGTCCTCGAACTGCTTGAGGAGATCCTCTTCTACATCGGCCAGCAGCGACACCTTCTCCCGTTGCGAACCCGGAGTAGCGCTCGGCTGTGATTCCACCGCTTCCACACCTAGAAACCTGAGTATTTGTTGCGCCGCAGCGGGAGAAAGACCGTTCACGGAAGTCGGCGATATGTTCTCCATGCGGGAAAGGTCGTCGACCGATGTGTAGCCTGCGCTCACTAGGGCTGCGATTGCGGCTTGATCTAGGCCGGGAATACGTTCTAAGTCGGAGGCAAAAGCGACCTGAGGAGGCGGTTCAGGGGGAAGATCATCTTCAGGAAACGTTTCGTCAAAGGGTGCTGCGGCGGTCTCCTCCTCCGGAAGGATCGGTGTCTCCGCCTCTTCGTCGCTCCATGGGACTTTGCCGTGAGGTAGATGCTCGCTGATGCGCCCAAGCGTCTCCCGAAGGGCATCCACCTCTTGGATGCTCACGCTATCTTCCATGGGATCGACTTTTTCCACTTGCGCCCTTAAGTTTAACAGAACGTCGGCCGCCTCGTTCAGCTCCATTCGCCTCATGCTATCGACGAGCGTATCTATAGCGCCCTCCATCGAGGAAAGCACTTCTTGAGGATGAAGCCCGTCCTGCAAATCGTCTAAATAGAGGGAGAGATTAAGGAGATCAGGTATGGTGGCTTCGAGAGTAGGTTCGGTATCGTCCTCTTCGGCTTGTAGATCCGCGGTGTCTACAGAAGCTAACGATTCTACAGGAATTTCCGTGACAAGAGACTCGGTTAACAGCACATCGTCCTCGGAAAATGCGTCTAATGTCTCCCGCAGAGCCGAGCCGTCATCAAAGATAACAGTGGGCTCGAAGCTGTCTCTTTCCTCATTGCGACCGTATACTCCGAAATCTTCCGTTGCCGTTTCAGATGTGGAAATTTCGCCCCCAGTGTAGGTTTCCGCCGTTTTTAATTCAGAAGGCGATTCCTCAATTGGATCTTCCATCACCGAGGGCGCCGACGCATGCTCTACGTTTTCAGCTTGCGTCTCACGACCGAGAAGCGCATCCAGTTCCGCCATAATCTCGGAGATGGTCGTGCGCTCTTGCTTCTCTACGGAGACCTCCGCTATGAGGCTCTGAATGAGGTCTTTGGCACGGAACAGAAAATCCATAATCGGTTGATTCAGCTCCATTACCCCTTCTCGGAGGCGATCGAGTAGGTTTTCGACGCCGTGAGTAAGAGTGCTGGATCGTTCCAGACCAATGTATTCCGCGGATCCCTTGATGCAATGAACAGTGCGAAACACAGTATTGAGAAGCTCGGGAGTGGCCCCTTCTTTCTCCAGGCGAATCAGGCTGCTATCCATCTCGTCAAGGAGTTCTCGGGCTTCGCCTGCGTAATCTTGAAGGATTTCCGTGTCTATCATCGTTTCGCCTTTACGCTGAGCGCCGGATTAAAGCCACAGCGGTATCTTTGTGTCGGTTTCGCCTTCAAACGCTTCTGCCCCACCGAGTTCGAGGGCATAGCCGAGCCGATTGTCTATTTGTATCTTTCCCCCGGCCCAATGTACTGTAAATCCTACGGAATGGGGGCGCCTCCGGTGAACGGTTCCATTTCCCCCGGCCCCACGGCATTCCAAGTACCGACAACCCTACTTCGAACGCTACCTTTCGTTTACTCCCAAGAGGAAAGTAGAAAGAGACGCATATTTGATATAACTATCCAAAAGCCGAGCTGCCGTTACAAATGACTCGCTTCGCATCCTTTATCGTCGGCTACCACCTTACCGCCGTCGAAGTCGGTATGGAAATACTGGAAGCCGGCGACCATCACACTCAAAAGCTCGGCGTTTTTGCGCAGATCCGCGAGATGAGTGGGCATATCCTTGGACACCGGGTCTTTGGACGCCTGCTTCAACAGGTCTTCCATTCTTTTTAATCCCGCCCGTATATTGCCGGCGGCCGTTCCAGTAAGCAAAAGCGCCTCCTGGAAATTCGCGGCGATTTCGTTCACCGTTTCGGCCACCTCCATCAGAGCTTTTTCTTTGGTTCGAGGCGCCGTAGCGCTGAGATCACCACAGGATATGCGCGTCAACGAGGCTTTGATCTCACTGAGCGGCACAAACACGCGGACAATGAGAAAGTAGATGGCGCCTACAAAACCAAATACCGTCACGAGGAGTATCGCCGGTAGTGAGGTCGAGCAATCACTCACTTGCTTCACAAGAGCGGCCTGTGCGTTCATGCCGCCCACCTGAGCAGCGGCGGGCTCAACTCCCGGACCACCTGACCACAGCGATGCGCTGAACAGCGCTACCTGCGCCAATACCGTCACGATTGCAATGGCGCTGACCGTAAGCATAGCCGGGTAGCGCAAAATATGAAGTGCCTTTCGAGACGGACTACTGCATGTAGACACTCGCGGCGGCGCAGGATAGGCGGAAACAGCGGATTTTGGGGACGAGTCCGGTGACATAGCGCTTCCCATGAACTGGTATAATCAGTGAACGTACGGGTTGACCGGCCTTGAGACGAGTCCGCCACCCCGCCATATTAGGCGGGGGTAAGTTGAGCCGAAAGCGGCGCGACCTAATGGCGACCAAGTTGTTGAGTTCATCCCAGTGAACGGTTATCGGTATACAGACGGACCTGCCATCCGTCACGAACGACGGGCCGCCCTCAGAACTTCGCTTTATGGCACAAAATCGCCAAATTGGAACGGCACGCCCCATGTCGACGCACGCTCACAAGCATATTCATGCCTCACTTTGAAATTCTCGAAAAAATTTAGTGATTTGCCCGGAATCCGCCTTGTTCAGAAAACCTTTGGCGCCGATCTTCCGGGCTTCTTCTCTAAATTTCTCATCTTTCAATATAGTGAGGAAAACAATATTCGCCGTTGGATCCCCTGATACGATCTCTCGGGCGGCGGTGATGCCGTCTTTGTCCCGCATGGTGATATCCATGGTTACAATATCCGGCCGAAGCATCTTATACATTTCCACCGCTTCCACACCGCCCTTCGCTTCGCCTACAATTGAATGGCCCAGCGACTTCAGTTCTTCGCAAATGCGTTTTCTCATGAAGCCCGAGTCATCCACCACAAGGACCCTCATCCCCATCGTTCACCTCGTATCATCATGCGCCTGAGATCGGGTTCGGCGCACTAACCTTGAGAGCTAATGACGAACTGCTCGACCAATTGTCCAAGCTCGTCCGCAACGCGAGCAAGTTCGTCGGTGGTTTGAGATGCGCCGGCGGCGCCTTGTGCGTTAACGGACGCAACTTCAGACATCTCACCGATAACCTGTCGGAGCACCGCGGCGCGTTCCGTCTGCATGCTTGTGAGCTTCGTGATGTTCTCCGCACGACCGGTCACCGTCTCGACTGCCTGGGTGACCTCTACCGAGGCCTGCACTTCAGCGGCGGCCCTGTCGAGAATGTTTTGGCTCATACCACGAATTTCGCCGATGATCTCTGCGGCGCGTTCTCTGCGTTTCGCCTGTTCCGAGGTAAGGCCCGTAATATCCTGGGCAAGACTGGTAAGGCGTGACATGGCTTCCTGAACGTTCGAGGCGTCTTGGGTCTGACGCAGCGTGCCTTCAGAGATCCCCGTAATGAGCGCGTTTGTTCGCGCCACAGCGTCCTGAATCTGCGACAAAGCTTCACGACTTGTGGCCGAAAGCCGCTCCCCTTCGTCGACTCGCTTGTTACTTTCCTTGATGAGGTCGGCGATCTCGTTCGTTGATTCAGCGGTTCGTTCCGCGAGTTTTCGCACTTCGTCGGCGACGACGGCGAAACCCTTGCCGTGCTCACCGGCTCTTGCCGCTTCGATGGCCGCGTTCAAGGCCAAGAGGTTTGTCTGCTCCGCAATGGAGCTAATAACGACCATGATGTCGTTGATCTGTTCGGATGATTCGGCGATGCCCCTCATACCTTGCACCACTTTATCAACCGCCTGACCGCCTTCACGTGCGTACTTATCCGTGATTTCCGACTGGCGGGCGGCCTCTGTGGCGCTCTGGGCCATCTCTTCAATGGTTTTCGCCATACGGTTAACGGCCTGAGTGGTCTCTTGCGCTGCGTTGAACTGTTCACCGGCCTTACCGGAAACTTCTTTCGCCGTATCACCCATGCCTTGGACCAGGGCTTCACCTTCACGGCTGAACCGGTCCTGCTCGCCTGCGCTCATGGCCATGCTTTCGATTTCCACGGCCATATTCTGCATACGCGCCTGTGTGTCACCGGCTGAGTTCAGCGTGTCGCCGGCGTTTCTCGAAACCTCTTGCGCTGTTTCACCCATGGCGCCTACCCGCTCGAGCACCGTGCGGGCTCTTTCCGCCTGAGCCGTGGCGTTCATAACGATGTTCTGGGTAATTTCGTTCACGACGGAGCTGGAGGTTCGCACCCTGGCCACTGCATCCATAACCGCGGCGAACGCCTGTTGCAACTGGGCCAGGAGCTTGTTGAAGGTGTCGGCCGCAGCCCCGATTTCGTCATTCGTTGTGACCGGCGCACGCAACGTCAAGTTGAGATTGCGACCAACCTCGGTCATGGTTTCGGACAGCGCCCGAATAGGCTTGGAGATTGTCGCGGCAACAAAAACGGCGACCACCAGCACGATCAAAAGAATGACGCCGCCGATAATTCCGTTTATAAAATTGAGTCGCGACACATTGGCGACTTCGGACTTATCCGCTCGGGCGGCGACTACCCAATTCAGACCGGGAAAGTTTCCGTATTTTCCAGGATAGTAAAGCCCTGCGATGACGTGCTCGGATTTGCCCGTCTTCGGATGTACATAGCTGTACAAATGGTTCGAGTCTCTGTTAATTATGGCTTGTTTAAGAGTGGGTGCGTTGAGCTTAGGATCCCCTATCGCGACGCCGTACAGGGCCTTGTCTTCGGTGGGGTAAACAATTAACTGCAGATCACGGTTCGCCACAAAGATGTAGCCCGTCTGTCCCACGGGAATGGAAGCCAACTGCTCGACCACGGACCACTTCAGGTCGGCAAGAATTACGCCACTAACTACGCCGCCGATCTTGACGGGATGGCCGATGGTGAGAGTCCAGCCCTGCGACTTGGGGTCCAGCTCTTTCACCCTTGGATCTTGGTGAACGTCTTGAATGAAGAGCTTACCCTCGCGGGCCTTCTTGAAGGCCTCAGAGGCGGAGAAGTCTTGTCCCACAAAGGTGGCTCGGCTGGAAGCCACGACGTCACCCTTTTGGGCGGTAACGAGAGAAATACTCTCATATGATCCGTATGACTTCACCATTTCTCTAAGTGTTTCGTTTGCGTCCTCACGAACCTCGGCAACCTCGATGGCTTCCTTCATAAGACGGAGATCCGCCCAAACCATAACGTCACTCACGCGGTCGTTCAGGAACACGCCGATAGACTCAGCCGTAGATTGAGCGATGGTTCTCATCTCGCGCTTGGCCGAATCCAACGCCAAGTTACTGATGGTTTCGTACCCTATGTAACCTGAAATAAGAAGCGGTATAAGGGCTATCGCTACAAAGTAAAGCAACAGCTTGTTACGCAAATTCGATCGCAGGGCAGGTTGCTTCAAGGTCTTGGCCATGGCCTCTCCTCCTTGGACCTATGTGTAGGGGTGCTTAACGTATAATGCTTCAGCTCACGGCTCGACCGTTTTCCACAGTCGTGGGGAGCAATCTTGAAACCGTTTCCAGGGCATCTTTTTCTTCGAGAGAGAGAATCCTTCGGAAATCGAGAATAATCAATATGCCTTCATCCAGGTGTACAACACCGTTGATATAGGCGCTTTGCACTCCGGCGATGATAATGTCCGGTGGTGGGGCTATCTTAGAAGCCGACACGGTAATGACCTTGGCCACGGAATCTACAATAAAACCCGTGACGTTCTCATCGATTTCAACCACCAGAATTCTCGTACCGGGCTTGTGTACAGCGTCCCTGCCGTAGCCACGGAGCCTCAGTCGCTTTCGTAAGTCCAGAACCGGGATAATATTGCCGCGAAGATTAATCACGCCTTCGACGAAATCAGGGGTATTGGGAATCTCCGTAATGGTGGACATCATGATGATTTCCTGTACCACGAGAATTTCCACGCCGAACCGTTCGGAACCCACGGAAAAACTAATCATCTGGACGAATTTTTCCGGTTCTGCCGCGGCCTTTCGTTGGTCCCTGCGATTCATTGGTTTCGCTCCTGTATTCCTAATGGTTCACCGGGCTCGAGGCGGCTCTGTACCTGGTGGAAGCCTGAGAGGCAACTCATCTCCTCTGCGGACCACCCCGTCATAATTCCACGCACGCGCATGTTCACTGGTGCATGGGCGCCTCTATCACTCGGTTCAACCCCACGTGTATGGGGTCACCAACGAACTGTTGCATAGATTAGACAACACGTGCGATCCACCCCTACATCATGGGGACAGTAGCGACGAGATCCGCATCAGTCCCGGCCTCTTACTCGCTACAAGCGCCCTGCGTTTCAGCGTCCGTAACGGCGCTGCCGGCGATTCCGACGTCGCCTCAACCAAGACTCGAAAACGACTTGATATCCGTAATGATTTGATCCAGGGAGCACGTCGAATCAACGACATGTTCATTCAGCGCGCTTTGTGTGATCCTGGGATCTACACTCATTTCAGGGTCTTGGGCGATGATCCTTCCACCACCGGCTTTAACGGCGTGCAAAACCGCGGGGATCCCGGTCATTCCGCCGCACAACAAGACGACGAGAAGGCCGCTTCCCAGGGCTTGGGCCGCCGATGAGAGAAAGCTGCTCGTTTCTTCCTGAAGTGGCATACTCGGCGCTGATTGTACCACAATTTTTCCGGAATCGAGCGACATTTCTATAGGTCTTTGAGCCGGATGAATATAGACCACCCCTTCGCACAAGGGATCATTTTCCGGAACCGGCTGCACGGACACGCGGCTTCTGCGATTGAGGTAGTCGATAAACGCTTCCAGAGATTCGGGTTGCATATCGTGCAACGCGAGAACCGCTGTAGATAAATCCTCTGGAAGACTTGGAATGAGGCGGATGAGATCCGTGGAGCCGCCCGTGGCAGATAGGAGCGTCACCAGTCGTTCCGCCCGCGCGTGGGGAGTCTGCATCGTGTCGCCGGACTTTACCGGCTGAGGGATTCGTATGCGCTTTACGCGACACAACTGGATGCGACACGCTTCCTTAATGCGGTAGATGAGATCGTCGGCTCGACCGTCGGAACGCCAATTACTCTGCGGTTTTCTCAAAAAATCCACGCCGCCTAGACACAAGAGGTCAAAGGGATTGGCGCCCACTCCGCCCACAAAGCCGCTTAAGATGATCACCGGACAAAGACTGCGTATCATAATGTGCATTAAGGTGGTGCTGCCCTTCATGATGGGCATGTCCCAGTCGAGGAGTATGAGATCCGGCTTGAGTTCTTCTATCTTCGCCAAGGCTTCTTGACCGTTCGCCGCATAACCCGCTACGGTGATTCGGGGATCGGCCTGCACTATTTCATACACGATTTTCCGAATGAAACGAGAGTCATCAACGATCATGATGCGCTTAACGGCGTCATCTTCGGAATCCGTGGACTGAGGATCGCACCTGCGTACGATACGCGTAGTCGCCTCGGACGGCGCAGGGGCAAGCGCATGACGTATTTCATCCTTCTGACGCACTCCTTCCATGAGGAGGCTTTGCCAGTCCATGAATACTGTCTGTTTCGGGGCGCTTAACACCATCTGGGAGAGAAACTCTCCGGATTCCCAGCCCATAATGTCGAAGAATGCTTCCACTCCTTCGATTTGGCCGCATTCCGCATGAATTATCCCTCCGTCGTGTATGTAGACGGAGCCGCGAATAGCGCCGTTCATAACGGTGACAAGCGTAGTTTCGCTACGGTAGCAAAACATCTGCAGCACGTCTTCCAAACGCATGTTGATGACGCGGCCGTTGAAGCCGTGAGCCGGTTGCAACTGAGCATAAATGAGATCACACAAATGGTCGTACGAAAAAGGACGCACGAGAAAACCCGAACATCCCTGGCTGAGGGCCTGTGTTCTATCACCGGCGCATTTCTTGTCCGTAATCAGGACCACATGCACCACAAGCTTCATTTTACGAATCATCCGCACTAGATCTATGCCGCTGAACTTCCCGGGGCCTGCGTGCTCACTAATGATTATGTCCACATCGAGATTGCGAACAATCTTGAGTGCGGCTGCTATGGAATTAGCGGAAAGCGTAAGATAATCCACGTTATGCTTGGCAAAATACGTATCGAGAACATCAGCGATGCTCTTTTCCTGCTCGATAACGAGGATTCTTCGTTGCTTCACGTATGGCTCCTGGGTCTACGCCGGTGAGGGCGCGCCGTCGGAATCGAAGATCGACCGTTCGGGTCGGCCACCGTTCCCCGTTTCTTTCTCAACACATCTACTGTGTTCGATTCGCAGTTCATATGATTGAAAAGACACATCCTTTTGTAGGGTGCACTATCGAGATGTTGCTGTTCCACGTGAACTCATTTGTTTTTCAGGACATTCAGAAACACGGAGGTCGGTATGCGAATATTGGGTTCAGGAGCGTCGCCGTACTGCGCGTCGGTATGCGTCTCGTTTTTCCAAGATAAAAGATCGAAGAACGCTTCATCACCCTTGCAGGTGTCCGTCACTACGTGAAAAATTTCGCCGCAATTTATATAGATGTGACCGGTACGACTTCCCTTGCTCACCTGAATGCTTCGGGATTCACCGCTCAAGACTATCAACCTAATTGTGGTTTTTAAGTCGTATGCGGAGAAATCCATTACCTCTGAGAGATCTTCCGGGGCTTCGCACACCGGTTCAATTATTGTTTGGTCCTTAGTGTCCACAGTCGCACTCATTGAGCCTTGCATGATCGCATCCGCGCAGCAATCTTCGGAATCCATGCGCATGGCGTGCAGGCCTCTTGTCGCTAATCAGGCGCTCAATAAGCGTCCTGACCGGTAACCGAAGCACTCCGGTCGATCCTTCGATAAACCTATCAACATTTCTTGCCAATGGTGAACTTACGGTGTGATTTTACCACGAACACCGGAGGAAAATCAATAGCAATCTCGCGGACTAATTGGTGAGGTGGAGCGCCTTACAAGCTGCGAAAGACCTGTGGCGGTTTACGCACGCACTGTCTCTGATATAGGCAATGGTGGGCTATGTAATGGACAAGAACCCGCTATTGCAAAGACCCGGGTCGAATCGGTAATCCCCGGTAGGTTCCCTCACGGGCGCGACACGCCGGCACGCCCATAGGAGTCACTTTCATGACGCCCTGTCTGCTTACAGCAATGGCGCAATCTAGTTCAGAGCGGTTGGGGGCCTGCCGCTGCTTCGTTGGTCTCTTACGGACTGAGAAGTTCCGACAGGTGCATGCCGAATCGCCGTTGCAAGTAGAGATTGATGAACTCGCTTATGGTCGGCTTAAACGGCTTACGGATCAGGCGCATACCCGCTTGCCTGGGAGTTCTCCCACCTTTGCGAATATTGCATGATTTGCATGAGGTCGCCACATTGGTCCAGTCGTTGCCGCCCCCGAGCACCTTCGGCACAATGTGGTCGATGGTCAACTCCGAAGCGGCCAGTTCCAAGCCGCAGTATTGACACGTATGAGCGTCCCTTGTGAGGATGTTCTTGCGAGAAAAAGGGACTTCACGCCGATAAATATGGCGAATAAATTTGATAAGACGAATAACACTAGGAATGCGGAAGGTCTTTGAAACCGTTCGCACGACACCGTCGCTTTCCTTTACGACCTCCACTTTACCACTGAACAACATTACCATGGCCTTTTGCCATGACACCAATCCGATAAACTCGTAGCCGGCGTTTACGACTATCACCGCCTCCATGTCACATCTCCAGGGGTTTGTGGTGGAATACAGCGTTCCGATAATCGTTCATCGGGCCTGAGACGGCTCTGCTCCCGGTGAAATCCTGAGTGGTGACTCATCTACCCTCCGGATCTCCATCGTCATTCCAACTGTTGCAGGACTCCCGGTGAACGGTTATGCGTTCCGGTTGTTCGATTCAGCCTTCACGATACTCGGCAGAAGTTGTCAACCTTCCAGAGTTGTTGTATATTTTAGCCCACTGTGAGCACGATCCTGTGGCCGGTGAGATTCATCTCCTTGACTGTGGCTTGGAGAGTGGCTTGCTCTCCGAATATGCTCTTGAGCGTTACCTGATCACCTTCCTGTTTCAGCGAATCGACGCTTTCCATTATGAGGCTTTCTTCACCGTCTCGCATTAGATACGCATTAGACTCGCACATTTTTATCCTCGCAAGGAAGAATTTGGTATATAATCATATTGTTTAAGGGGATAAGTCAAGTCCCGCCGCCCGTAAGGCGCCTCTCTTCGTTCCCGGGGGTCATGGGCGCGTGCTCTTCCAGAGAGCGGTCGGACGTTGAACGACGCCCGAAGAATGCGGGTCATCACTAAAAATCTCTCGCTAATCCTTCGGCTCCGCCGACATACCGTAGGGTCATTCACATACTATGACAACACTAAGCGGCACTGATGTAAGCGGCTCAATCCAAAGACTGCTCCAAGATCACAGCACTCCCAACATCGGGCGCTACGAGTTGCTGGACACCATCGGTCGCGGCAACATGGGCGAGGTTTTTTCCGCCAGGGATCCCATGATCGGCCGCCTTGTGGCACTCAAGACCCGCCGCTTCGATCTCGTTTATGAGGATAAGGACCTCGATTTCATCATCGACAAGTTCTTCGAGGAAGCGCGAATTGCCGGAAACCTCATTCATCCGAATATCGTCACGATCTTTGACGTGGGGCGCGACGGCGATCACTGCTTCATAGCAATGGAGCTGCTGGAAGGACGCACTCTTGCCTCGTTTAATAAAGAGCATACACTCCTCCCCCCCGAAAGAGTCGCGGAAATCATCGTTCAAGTGTGCCTGGGGCTCGATTTTGCCCATACCCACAACGTTATTCACCGCGACATCAAGCCCGCGAACCTTATGTTCACCAAGGATGAGCGCATCAAGATCACGGATTTCGGCATCGCCGTTCTGACGCGGGCCAGCAAGACCAGCGAGTTGCAGGTGATGGGCACGCCAAGTTATATGTCCCCGGAACAGACCAAAGGAAACAAGCTCACGCCGCAGAGTGATTTTTTTTCGCTCGGCATTGTTTTCTTCGAGCTGCTTGTAGGACATCGGCCTTTCCAGGGACGCACACTGTATGAACTGATGGACAACATTCGCTACACCCCGGCGCCGTCCATAATCAGTGCAAATCCGAGTCTACCCAGCGGCCTAGACCACGTTTTTCACAGGGCGCTGGAAAAGGAACCCGAACTGAGATACCGCAACGGCAAAGAATTCGCCGACGACATTGAAAGAGCCATGAAAGGCTTATATATTCCCGTTCGTGACCTTAAGGCGACGAAAAAGGCGTATCTCTTAAAAACAATCGACTTCTTTACGACCTTCAGCAGAAAGGAACTTGAGGAAATCACTAGATTCGGCACATTCATCAAGTACGACAGAGCGCAAGTCATTCTTCGCGAAGGCGATGTTGATTCGACCTTTTATGTGCTGTTGACCGGTTCGGTGAGAGTCATCAAGAACAACAGGAGGATTGCCGATTTGCCCAAGGGAGCGTGCTTCGGCGAAATGGGGGCGATTACCATGACCGCCCGCTCCGCACATGTTATCGCCCGTGAACCCTGCATCGTCCTTAAACTCGACTTGAAGGTCCTCGAGCGGGAGAGCCCCAACCTTCGCATGAAGTTTTACCAAGTGTTCATAGAGACCCTCATCCAACGCCTGGAGGCGACTACCCGCAGGTTGAGCGCGGTTGATCGCGGCGCCAAGGCGCAGGAAGCGTCAAAACCCACCCAAAGCGAGTAGCGTCCTCTCTTGTGTTCCGACGCATGACGGGATTTATTGGTCCTTTCAGGACACGCCGGTCCTGTGTGAGGAACCCGCTCCACCGGCATTTCGCTCCACGTGATTATGATCCGCTCCCCTCCATCAGTAAATTTCTATCTCGCAGTGCGGATACCGCACGTGACCGGCGTGATCTCCCCTACCTCATGGTCCGCCGGCGAACTGTTTCGGCGCCGGCTCGGCGCCACGCCTTTCGTTGACACGCTCAAACGGCGTGTTTATCTTCAAATTACGGTCACGCTTATCCGCAACACTGCTCAATCAAGCCTTTTTCGCAATCCAGGAAGAGTATTAATGAATAGACCGGGACAACAGATACAAAGCATAGTAGATTCCATCAGCCAAGTCCTAATAGGCAAGGAAGATCAGATTCGCAAGGTGGTCATTGGCCTGCTCGCACGCGGTCACGTACTTATTGAAGACATTCCGGGCGTGGGAAAAACGCTCTTAGCGCTCGCCACGGCCACCAGCATCGGCGTGGGATTTCGGCGTATACAATTCACCAGCGACACACTTCCGTCCGATGTAGTGGGAGTCAGCATATTTGATCCCAAGACGGCTGATTTCGTCTTCAAACCGGGGCCGGTCTTCACCGAGGTTCTGCTTGCGGACGAGATCAACCGCACATCTCCTCGCACGCAATCAGCGTTGTTGGAAGCGATGGCCGAAGGAAAGGTCTCCGTTGACGGGTCCACGTACGATCTGTCCCATCCATTCTTTGTACTGGCGACCATGAACCCGGTGGAACGGTTCGGGTCCTTCGAACTCCCGGAAAGCCAGCTGGACCGCTTTATGATGTCCATCAGCTTAGGCTATCCGGATCGCGACCACGAGCGCGAAATCCTGGCTCGGGATATGCGCCATGTGAACGCCGAAGACCTGGAGCCCGTCGCGAACGCTACGACAATTCGAGAATTACAGGACAAGGTTCGTGAGGTCACCATCGAAGATTCAGTAATGGACTACCTCCTCGATCTCGTTCGCGGAACTCGTGAGCATCCCGAAATACAACTTGGTTTGTCCTCACGTGGAGGGCTCCACCTCAAGAGAGCTATGCAAGCCAACGCCCTGATGAACGACAGGATGTACGCCGCGCCTGAGGACCTTCGGGCGGTATTTTTGTCGGTGGCGGCCCATAGAGTATTGCTCAACGGCGGCGTGTCCGACCAATCATCTCGAGATCGTAAGGAACAAATTCTTACGCGACTACTCGAACAAACTGCCGGACCAATTTAACGCGGAACACTCCATGAAAACAGCAGCTACGCGCTTCTTCGCAAGCGCCCCACAACAAGAGAAGAAGCCTAAAGTGAGTATTCGACCCACCCATTATGGGTTGGGACTCCTGTTTCTCCTTGTTTGGGTGCCTTTCACTGCGCTTGCCACCGCCAATAACTTCTTGCTCATCGTGTTCATGATGCTCGTGGGAATCGTGGTGGTGTCGCACAATTTTGCCAAGAAAAACATTCGGCTTACAACGGTTTACAGACGCTTCCCGGATGAGATCTTCGCGGAAACCCCTTTTGGGCTGAAGTATTTCGTAAAGTCCACGCGACCCGTTTGGGGTTCCCTTACGCTGCGGTTAACGGAAGCCGAGCCTCTGGAGCTCGAAAAAGAAAAGGCGTTTCTCCCTGCGGCGCCTCCGGAGAAGACTACGAAAGCGCTCACAATGGCTACCTTTACGACACGCGGCTTGAAAGAGGTCACCCCCGCCACCTTGGAATCTGAATTCCCATTCGGCTTGGCGACCTACCGCCGATCGTGTGCAGAATCCGCACAAATAGTGGTTTTCCCAAAAATAGAGAACGTCTCATCTCACGTCCCGCCCTGGGCGGGCGGATTGGGAACTGGTCGCGACAAACCAACTACGCACGGGATGGTCCCTTTCCATTTTAGACAATACGTCTCAGGAGATGCATACAAACGCATCGACTGGAAAAAGACCGCGCAAACCGGTGAAATCATCGTCAAGACCATGGCCGACGAAGAAGCGCGGCACATGACAATCCAGGTTCCTGGGGCGGCCTCGGAAAAGGCCCTGTCGCGAGCGGCCTCGCTTGTGGTCTATTTCTCAAAGGCGCGCATTCCCCTACACTTGGTCGGTCCCGGAATCGAGCTGGGACCGGACTTGGGCGCTCAGTTTACCCGAAAGATTCTCACGACCCTGGCGCTCTGGGACAACCCGCAAGGACGCATGGCAAGGCGCGCCGGTTTCGGTCCCACCGTAGACGTTAGCGAAACAGGGGATCTGCTCTGGCGGTCTCCCCGCTGAGGCGGCCAACGCTCGGCGAACAGCCACGGAACCGTACCACCCAACTCGCAGACCGTCCCCCATCGGCATGGGGATCACTCTGAAACATCGAAGAGGAAAGAAATTGTCACATCAATCGGTCGCCCTCAGCGGCTCATTAGCTATATCCCACGTGTCCATACAGCCGGGGAAGGCTCGTGCCTTTCGGATGTTTCTCTTTGCCATGCTCACCCTTTCCGTGACGGTGACCACTATTGAGAACGGCTTGAGCCCACTTGTTCTCCTCACGTTGCCGATATTTTTTGCAGCGGTTTTCCGGCCTAACTACTCCGTGCCGTTTTTGTGGTCCGAACGAACGGGGACTATCCTTTTCTTTCTGTATTTCCCTACTTTTATTGTGTTCAGCATGGCGTGGGGCCTACCATTGCCCGTGTTTATCACGTATTTCACCTTCGGGCTCCTGCTGGTGCGCTCCCTTTCTCCTTTTACCGACCGTAATATCTGGCAGCTCATTTTTCTCAGCGTAGGGCTCATCCTCATCAACTGCATCCTGACGAACCATTTGGTATTTGGGCTCGCCTTACCGATTTACCTCTTTTGTCTCCTGGGAACACTGCTCATGTTCCACTTAGCGAGCGACGCGTCCCTTCAGGGTCCGGTAAAGACGGCTAAACAGTCGGCTTTTTGGCGTAGCTGGTACGGCAGTCTGGCCAAATGCACGCTCGTTGTGCTGGCGCTCACCACTGCGATGTTCATACTCTTCCCACGGCCATTCTTGGTCATTCCGGGATTACGGGCGGCTATGGCGGCGGCGGCGGGCTTCGCTCAACTCGACCAGAACATGTCCTACCGCGATATGAGCAGCATGGGCGGCCGCAAACGCATTGCGTTCAAGGTCACCCTGGAACGGGGCAAACTACCCGAGAATCCCTATTGGCGAGGCCGTGTCCTCGAACGCATGGACGGTTTCACTTGGCGGCCGGCCGCCGAGACGCGCCCTATGGGCAAAATTTATCGCGGGGGCGAGCAACCCACCGTCTACACCGTCAGTCCGTATAAGCTACAATCCAAGATAGTGTACGTCTCAGGCTATCCCATTAAAGCCGCAGGCCGTGGAAACAAGCCGCTCTACATAACGTCTGAGGGCGAGGTCATGGTGGATTCGCCTTTCCTGTTTTCCGACGCATATCGTGTGGCGGCCGTCAGCAGTCCGGCGCCCGTTGTCGGCAAAGACAGGGGAGTCAACGTTGACCAAGGTGGAATCACCCCTGCTATTCAAAATGTAGCCCGAGAGTGGACTAAATCGGCGAAATCGGATAAGGAACGAGCCGCTGTCCTCGAAAGACGCCTGCGGTCGGAATACAAGTACGCTGTACAGCCTCCTTCTGCGCCGGAAAATGCACGGCCGCTGGACCATTTTTTATTTCAGACCAAGATCGGAAATTGTGAGTACTTCTCGGGCGCTTTGACCCTTATGCTCCGAAGCTTGCATATCCCCGCCCGTGTGGTGGAGGGCTTTTCAGGTATGGAGCCGACGTCCGATCCCCGAGAATTTCTTGTGAGATTTTCGCGTGCGCACGCGTGGGTGGAAGCCGACCTCGGCGGCGGAGTCTGGACACGCATGGATGCCACACCGGCTTCTGGGGGACTGCTCGACAACTCACTTGTGCGCATGCTGACGGATCTCTATGACTCGCTTGAATACAACTGGGTCCGCTATGTAGTGTACTACGATCGAGCGGACCAAGCCGACCTCATGAACAACGTACTGGCCATATTCAGCGGCGGCGGTGATAAAGCGAGCGCCTTCACCGCCAACGTGAAGCGGTTCGCGCCCTGGGGATTCGTGGTCTTTGCCCTGGCGGTTAGCGTGTTCATCACGGCCAAGTCCCGAGGCTCCAGGCAAGGACCCGACGTTGTTTACAACCGCGTCCTGGAAGAACTCACGCGCAAAGGGTTGCTTGCACAAGTTCACCCTTGGCACGAGATAAATCAAACGCAGGTGAGCGAGCAAACCCCCGCTCTTAAGGAACCTATGTCACGATTCATGGCCGTGTACTTGAAGCGTCGTTTCGGCGGCTCCGAACCTGCATCCATCCAAGAGCTGCTTGATGCCCGAGACAACCTGATACGCGCCATGGGCTCAATCCACAAGCACCAAACCACGGGTCCGACCGCGTTGCGCACGTGTGCTGAGCAACAGCAAAGTTAGGCGAGCTTAATTTTCATTGGTAAAGATGCCGGCTTGTCCAAGCTCGCCAGTGGGTAAACACAAGAGAGAGAAGTCGCGCCGTATAAGTACAGTCTCTACTCAGCATCCCAAGTCTACACGGAAATGAGCGGACCCGCAGGGACGACGGACCCTGCCCTTGTCGGCGCGTGTGTATTAAGTAAGGTAGCGTCGAGGGGACTATCGGCGCCGAAGCGGTGTTACTCGCTGCGGCGGAATGCGCTCACTGAGCGGGTGAGTTCTCGATTATCGAGAAACCACTTCACGAAGGTGTTGAGACCGTCTTCCAGCTTTGTGGTGGGGTGGAAATCCAGCTTACGTTGCGCCGTGTCGATGTCCGCGTATGTGGCTACCACGTCCCCTGGTTGCGGTCCCACCATCTGTTTCTCAGCTGGTCGGCCGGCCAGATCTTCTAAGATGCGGATAAACGTCATAAGTTCCACGGGGGTATTGTTCCCCAGATTAATGATCTCGTAGGGTTCCAAGTTGGTGGACGTGAGCGCCTGCATTACGCCCAGCGTTACGTCATCTATGTACGTGAAGTCGCGCCTATTCTTACCGTAATTGAATACCTTTATCGGCCTTGAGATCAATATATTCTCAAGAAAGGACCAGTAGGCCATATCGGGACGGCCCCAGGGACCGTATACGGTGAAGAAGCGCAGCCCTACGGTTTGCAAGCCCCAAAGGTGCGTGTAGGTATGTGCGAAGAGTTCGTTAGCCCTTTTGGTCGCCGCATACAGACTAACCGGGGTGTTGACGGGATCGTCTTCGGAGTAAGGCATCTTGGTGTTTCCGCCGTACACACTGGAGCTGGAAGCGTATACGAAGCGCCGGACCTTTGACCTGTGGGCGCCCTCGATGAGGTTAATAAACCCCTGGAGATTGGATTGCTGGTACGCATACGGGTTAACAAGTGAGTATCTGACCCCGGCTTGGGCCGCCAAGTGGAGGACCACCTCGGGCTCATGCGTACGATACGTGCGGTCTACGGCTTCTCGGTCCGCAAGGTCCGCCTCTATGAGCTGAAAACCCTTGCGGTCCGCAAGCAGCTCCACACGCGCACGCTTCAGAGCAGGATCGTAGTACTCATTGAAATTGTCGATCCCAACGACCTCATGACCTGCATCCAGCAGCGCCCCGGATGTGAAGAGACCGATAAAGCCCGCGCAGCCCGTAACCAGAATTTTCATTCGTTCATACCTCGTGCGAGGTCGCAAACAAAAAGCAATCTCGGCGAAAACCCGCTCCACCAAAAGCGTCTTCAGCACTCTTACTTGTTTGTTTCCGAATCGATGTCAAATGGGGTAGCCTTCAGGATGGGCTGAAAACCACGTGATGACTTGTCTTACGATGTCGTCAATGCTTGACCGAGATGGTCGCCACTGCAGAAGCTCCGTTGCGTAGCGGTTATCCGCTATGAGTCGGGGCGGGTCACCGGGTCGTCTTTGTCCGTATGTAAACTGTAGGTCTTTGCCGATGGCTTGTCCCACGGCCTGTACAATTTCAAGATTCGAGATACCCACACCTGTGCCCAGGTTCGCCTGAATGTGGGGCATGGTGTCTAAGAGCTTCAGGGCCTTCAGGTGCGCCTCAGCGAGATCCATCACATGGATGTAGTCCCTGACGCATGTGCCGTCCTGCGTAGGATAGTCGTTTCCGAACAGTATGAGGCTCGGGTTGAGTCCCAGGGCGTAGCGAACCACGTTGGGGATTAAATGGGTTTCGGGTCGATGGTCTTCTCCCAGTCGTGCATCGGGTTCACACCCCGCTGCGTTGAAGTAGCGCAATGCGGCAAAGCGTATGCCGTACGCGGCGTAGTAATCTTCCAGCATCCATTCCATTGCGAGCTTGGAACGGCCGTACGGGGACATGGGATTCTTGGGGTGGTCTTCGGAAATGGGTATAGTTTCCGGAAGGCCGTACACGGCGCAGGTGGATGAAAACACGATGCGGTTGTGACCCGACCGCCTCATCGCTTCCAGAAGATTGAAGGCCGACAAAAGGTTGTTCCGGTAATACTTCGCCGGATCGGACACTGATTCACCCACAAGGCAGCTTGCGGCAAAATGAAATATCCCGTTGTAAGAATGGCTCAGTAAGTGCTCGGCTATGAACTGGGCGTCGTTGAGATCTCCATGTATCAGCTCGGCTCTGCGAACGGCAGATCTGTGGCCCACGCTGAGGTTGTCCAAGACGGTGACCTCATACCCGTGCCGCACGGCGAAGAGCGTAAAATGCGATCCAACGTATCCGGCGCCGCCGATCACAAGAATCCGAGGGTTTTGTGATTCATTTTCCATAAAGACTTCCTTAGCTTGGTCGTGAAGCGCTCCTCCACGATGCAACCGGCCGATCTACCGATGGGTTAGCTGATCCTGATGGTAACTCAGGAGCTGCTTCTTGCATTCGTAAAGCTGATCGGAAAGTGACACTTTGTAAATATGAGGGTTGGCGAACCTCTTGTACTCCGGTTCGAGTGTGTTCAGGGCGGCTCGAACTTCAGTCTGCATGGTATGTATGCTCGGGCTTTCGTAGACCTGTTTGCCCTCAATAACCACGGGAACAAGCAGTTCTTTTGTTGTGAAGGGAGGCACATAGACCTTTTTCATGTAGTCATACATGGGATGATTCGCCCGTACAGGGGCAATCGTGTCGATCACCTCGTCCACCTGGGTCAATACGTCCCCCATGAGTCTACCCGAGCCGTTGGAGAAGCGAACAATTTTCTTGAGTCCGGGATTTGTGACCTTCATAGGGTTTTCGGAAATCTTAATCTTCGGCACAAGAGTTTGGTCGCCGTGATCCGCTGCCATGAGCTTATAAACGACTCCTAAAGCAGGTGTTTGATACGACGTTATGAGCCGCGTGCCGACACACCACACGTCCACGGGCGCGCCTTGGTCCCTCAGGCTCTCGATGATCCATTCATCCAAGTCGCTGCTGGCGAATATCTTTACGTCCGCAAATCCTGCTTCGTTGAGGATGCCGCGGGCCGCTTTCGAATAATACGCCAAGTCGCCGCTGTCGATACGTATGCCTTGGAGACGTTTTCCTTTGGCGCGCAACGAACGAGCCGTGACAACTGCGTTGCGTACGCCTTGGAGCACATCATACGTGTCCACCAGCAGCACACAATTGTCGGGGAAGACGTCGGCGAACGCTTGGAAGGCCGCTGATTCCGTGTCGAAGCTCTCAATCCAACTATGGGCGTGGGTGCCTTTCACCGGTATCCCAAACATTTTGCCGGCCTGCACATTTGATGTGCCGACGCATCCGCCGATGTACGCGGCCCGCGCCCCATACAGTCCGGCTTCCACGCCGTGGGCGCGTCTAGCGCCGAAATCCACCACGGGCGCGGTCTTGGCTGCTAAACACAGCCGTGCGGCTTTCGTGGCTATGAGCGTTTGGTGCCCCACGATCGCCAGAAGCGTGGTCTCGAGCATCTGCGCTTCGTCTATAGGCGCCGTAACCCGAATAAGCGGCTCATTGGGAAAGACAATCGTACCCTCCGGCGCGGCCCATAGATCCCCGGTGAAATGAATGCCTGCAGCGAGCGCAGCCAACGCGTCGTCGGAGAAGATTCCGAGGCTCCCGAGGTAGTCCAGATCATCAGGATACATTTTCAGATTATTGATGTAGTCAATAACCTGCGCCAGACCGGCAAAGATGCAGAAGCCGCCATGGTCGGGATTCGTGCGATAGTAAAGGTCAAAGCAGGCCCGTTGCTTGGATCTCCCTAGGGCTCTATAGCCCGCCACCATGGTTAATTCGTAAAGATCGGTGTTCATGGTCAAATTACGCCGACGAGCGCCGGTCATGCCCTCATTGGCGTCGATTTGGCTCACGACGACATTCGACTCACCGTCGATAATGTCTACCCTTTCCATGCGGTTGTTCGCCGCGGGATCACGCCAGGTAAGCTTCATGAATGTGACCTCACGCCTGGTCTTGTTCTTGTCTCTTAAAGTGTTCTCGGAGCGAGACGTCATAGGGCGGTTCGGCCACTCCCATTTCCGTGATGATACCGGCTATGAGACCAGCCGGCGTGACGTCGAAGGCTATGTTCCTCACCTTGATACCTTCCGGTGCAATGCGTACGCCGCAAATTTTGGTTACTTCCTCGGGATCGCGCTCTTCGATGGGGATTTGGTCGCCCGACTGGATGGATTGATCCACCGTCGAGAGTGGCGCGGCGACATAGAACGGAATCCCATGATATTTGGCCAGCACCGCTACGGAATAGGTGCCGATCTTGTTTGCGGCGTCACCGTTGGATGCAATCCTGTCGGCCCCCACCACGATCTTGTGGATTTCGCCACGTTGCATGAGAGCGCCGGCCGTATTGTCCGGAATCAAGGTGACCGGGATACCGAGCTTTTGCAGCTCCCATGAGGTTATTCTGGCGCCCTGGTTGAGCGGCCGAGTCTCATCGGAAATCACCTGAATGTTCTTTCCCTCTTCAAAGGCGGCTCTGATAACCCCCAAGGCGGTGCCGTAGCCGGCGGTGGCGAGGCCCCCTGCGTTGCAATGGGTCAATACCGTCTCGCCTTCGCCTATGAGGTGCTTGCCTGCGCGGCCGATGCTCTCGCAGAGCGCCCTGTCTTGCGCCTCGATAGACAAGGCTTCGCAGACGAGGGTATCCTGCACATCCTGACGGCTCCGGCCTTCGAGCTGCTTAAACACGCGTTTCATGCGGTCAATGGCCCAGAAGAGGTTGACCGCGGTGGGCCGAGTTGCGGCGATTTTGGCGCTCACTGCGTCAACGACTTCGGCCAAGTCCTCTTCTGCTCGGGCTTGAGACACTCCCAGGGCTATTGCCATAGCGGCCGCTACGCCGATGGCGGGAGCCCCCCGGACCGAAAGCCGTTTGATCGCTGCGCACATATCTTCGACAGTGCGAATTTCGATGTATTTTTCCTCACAAGGGAGCAACGTTTGATCCAGGAGGAGCACATGATCTCCCTTCCATTCTAAGGTTCTGAAGGGATCATGGAGTATTTCACAAAGCATTCTATGTTCCATCCTTACGTGCGGCCTATTCATGGCCGGGATTCACACATTGTGGTTGACTTCAGGTCACCTCGCCTTAAGCTTCTCCTTAGGCGGTCATAGGTGAAAAGACCTATGTTATTCAGGTCCGCGTCGGTAGTCAACGTCCGGCGTGGTTTCAAGAATCTTAAAGATGGTTAATCATGTGATCCACATTACTTATTTATTTAAATTGACATGACACATGAGCAATGCTATTTAGGCCGTAAAAATAACGAGAGGGCCGCAGATGAACCTCAAAATCGCTTCAGCCGCCGGTATTTTAATTGCTCTTACAGCCTATGGGACTCCGGCTTTTTCCGAAAGAACTCAGTACCTGAATCTGTGCCAGGAGTTGGTGAATTCTGCAAGATCTTACGAGGCCAGAGCCTCTTTTCACGCCCGTCAGGCCAAGAACATTCAGTCGCAGATCGAAGCCTACGCCAGACTCCCTAGAGACACTTCCACCAGCGCCGCAATAGACATATTCTTCTCACAATACGACGAAAACAGGGTCATGGAAGCTAAATACCGGGAACTGTATCGCCAAGCTACCGAAGAGGCCAAGAATTGCATGAAGAAAGTGGATTAGCGCTTGCGATAGATGGAGATGAGCACACGTTATCCAGGACGCATTTAGTGTCCCTGCCGACATATACGCGTGCCGGAGCACGATACCTAACGCTTTGTCCCCGGTGAACCATTACGTCTTGATAGTGTTCGGCTCCTTGTCCACCCAGTCTTTCAGGTTCGTTATGCGTCCTATCTCATCGACAGAGAGCCGGCGCGCCGCAATAGTTTCACCCTCTCATGGCCAATGGGCGTCCGCTCAAGACTCAAGTGTTTGCGACCCCGTCTAAGGCCGCGGCTGTGGCCGTCGGCCACGAGCTGCGAATGCGGCAATCCCCTTTTACATTGTAATCCTTATGCCGGCGGCATAAACTTCATGTTGCTCTGCATACTGCCGGCAAACCCACGCGTTCAGGGGCTCGGAGGAATACAATGAGATACTTTGCGATGTTGGCACTCACTCTTGCCGTAGCGCTGCCTTTGCCGTCTGAGGCGGCCTCGTCCAATGGTCAGGATGCGTTCATGCAAGCGGCCAAGAACGCCAAGCCTAAGATCGTAAGCATTCTGCTCGCCAAAGGCGCCAACGTGGACACCCAGGACGCCAATGGAAAAACAGCCCTGTATTGGGCCGCTTATCTGGGCCATGAAGATGTGGCGAAGGTTTTGCTCGATAACGGCGCCAATGTAAACATCAAGGATCGCACAGGCTCGACGCCCCTCATTGAAGCCGCACGAGAAGGGCGGCTACCATTGGTAAAGCTTCTGCTGGATAACCGAGAGGTTGTCCAGGTGGATTATCGCAATCTTGCCGGCCTGCTGCCTCGATCCGCCGACCCGGCTCTACAAAACGGCGCGGCCACGGCGAAATTCATCGAGATCGACCTGAGAAACAGACACGGAAACACCGCCATAGGTTTGGCGGCTGCAGCGGGCCGTGAAGCCGTGGTGGCGTTGCTGCTCGATAAAAAGGCTTCTCTGGTAATCCGCAACAATGTAGGGCTTACGCCACGGGATCTCGCCGCCGAGAAACGTCAAGCTAATATCGTGCAATTGATTGATGATTACCTCCGCTCGACCGATCTGGTTCGTAAGATCGAAGGAGCAGCCGTTCAGGGCGACTTGGAAACCCTGAAACAGCACGTCAAAGATACAGATACCGCTAACCTCGCAGATCCCCATGGAATCACGCCCTTGATGAAGGCCGCGGGCAAGAACCACCTCGAGCCCATGCGCTACCTGCTTCAGACGGGCGCGTACAGGGACGCACGGGACGAGAAAGGGTCCACGGCGCTCTTAGAAGCCATCCGGGCGGGCGCCAAAGACGCTGTTGCGCTGCTGTTGAACTTCGGCGCGGACCCCGATATGCACGCTGAAAACGGTGAGACCGCACTCAGTGTAGCCAAGGAGAAAAACGCTGCGGACATTGTGGGCCTCCTGCAAAACCACGCGGCGTACGGCAAGTGGTTCATTGCGGCCGCAGCTACCGGCAATACCGATGAGGTAAAGCGCTTGATTGGCCTGGGCGCGTGCCTCGACTGCCGCGACGAGAACGGCAATGTCCCTCTCATCGCCGCCATCGCTGAGAATCAACCGAAGACGGCGCACGCGCTGCTTGAGGCCGGAGCTGATCCCAACGTGAAAAACGCCAATGGGGAAACCCCTCTTCAGACGGCGGCTCGCGAATGCTCCCCGGAGATCCTTCAGATGCTACTTGCAGCAAAGGCCAATCCCACGGACACCGATAACGTAGGGTTCACCGCTCTCAAGATCGCATTTGAGAACAAACTGGACGGTGAGGCCGGTTGTTCCGAGTCGTTCGACCTCATGAAGAACTTTCTGGCTGAAAACAGCCTTGATTATCAACTTATACGAGCGGCTGAGTTGGGAAATCTCAAGCTGGTTAAGGACCTCCTGGATAGTGGCGCCGACCCCGCAATGGAAGATGAGTTTGACATGACCGCTCTAGCGGCCGCGGCGAAGGAAGGTCATGTAGAATTGATTCCGCTGCTTGCGGCGAAGGGCTCACCCACTGACGGAGCCCTACTCCTTGCTGCCGAGAACAATCGAATTGAGGCGGTAAAAGCGCTCCTCGCAGCAAAAGCCGATATGACGGGCGCCCTGGCGGCAGCCGCATCCGTCGGGAATACCGCAATCATCGAACTGTTGCTGCAAAACGGGGCTATTATAGATGAAGACTTCAAGGACGAGGCGGGGTATAGCGCCACTCCATTGATTCTGTCGGCCACGGGCGGGCACACGGATGCAGCGCTGGCGCTCCTGCGGCACGGGGCCGATGCGGCCTTAACGGACAGCGAAGGCAAAACCGCGGAAGACACCGCTCTGCGGGCAGGCAAGGCCGACACTGCCCGAGCTGTTAAAGAGTTCACTCCCGCTAAGCCCGTGGACGCCGCTGAAGACGGCAAACGGCGGTCCCCACGAGCGGGTGGAGCGAATAGGTAAGTTTTCGAAGACTCCAAAGGCATGAACATACGTGGCTCCTTACAAAAAGCTAAACGAGGAACTCCATGGGACGCGAAGACGATTGGGCGGTAATCGCCACCGAACTCAGCCCTGAGGCGCTGGACGCAGTCTGCAACTTTCTGCATGAGACCGGCTCTGTGGGGCTGGAGCAAGAAGACACTGATGCAGGCGTCACGGTGACCGCTTACTTTCGGCAGGCTGATGCGCAGGACGCTCTCAAAGCCCTGGAGAACTATTTGACCGACCTAGATGCGCTCATGCCGAACTGTGTGCGGAAGCCGCCCACCGGCGCATCCATTGTCACGGAAGAATGGGCGGTGATGTGGAAGGAAAATTTCCACACCTTGGAGATCGGACGCCGCCTGATCGTCACCCCCCCGTGGCTTCCCGTGAAGTCCGACTTACGAGAGGTCATCATCATCGAGCCGGCAGAGGCATTCGGCACAGGTTCCCACGAGACCACCCAAGGATGCTTGGAACTGTTGGAACGTGCACTTGCCGACCACAGTTCAGCGACCGTTCCGGCATCCGTGCTGGACTTGGGAACAGGCTCGGGCATCCTGGCCATAGCCGCGGTGAAGTTAGGCGCACACCCCGTCCTGGGCGTCGATAACGATATTGCCGCTACGCTTTCCGCGCAGAAGAACGCCGAACTGAACGGGCTTGACGACATGCCGGCATTCCGGCATTGCTCATTGACGGACATTACGGATCAGTATGACATTGTGACGGCAAACCTGGACCTGAATACCTTTCGCCGATATATCGACCACGTTGCGCAAGTCGCCCGTGGCCGTATCATTATATCGGGATTGACCACACCCCAGTGGCCTGAGATTCGAGGCGAATTTCTGAGGCGAAATTTCGTCTTAGAGCATGAATTCGTCACCCCCGAATGGATGGCGGGGCTTTTTGTCCGCAGTAGTTCCGAGGCGGGCGGCAACCTGGAAAAACGCCGTAATCGCCGATGAGAACGATTCTCCGCCGCCTTGAGCCGTATTTGTTCAAGTGAGTCATGGGCACGTGGCGGCCCCTATTCTCTGGGGAGTTCAGCCGGTTATCCCGGCCTGTAGAAAGAGGCGCAGTGCGCTTATTATAGCGATTTTGGAACGCATAAGCACTGAACACTGAATGAATCTCACACATCGGCGGTTTTCACTTGCAAACGCATGGACTTTGTGGTTTCTTAACAAGGTCATAATTTGTTGCTTGACACCCTCCTACGGTTTTTGGTACGACAGTAATTCGTGAAAAAAGCAATCTCGACATGGAAACTCGCAGGCGATGGCCTCCAACTAGGCGGGTCGATCGTTTTGGCGATTTTTATCGGCTTTGGGTTTGGGTATTGGTTGGACGGCAAGTTCGGCGTATTTCCCTATTTAAGCATCACTGGTTTTTTCATGGGTATCGCTGCGGCAGTCCGCAATTTGATGCTCGAGATTCGCAAGCAGAATCGACGGGAATCAACGGACGACACCCCATGATCCTGGACAAAGCTCCCGGAATCTGGTTCATCGTTTGCGCCGTAGAGTACGTTATAGGTCTGATTCTCTGTTGGATTTTCGCCTCGCCGAACGTTGTAGTAGGTTTCCTCGCAGGGGGCGCTCTAGCCCTGGGGAACATATATTTGTCCGGACGCCGTCTTAGACGTGCGGACTTTCACGTGAAAGGGGCTGCCTTAGCCTCCATCATGGGCGGCTTTTACGCACGGCTTATTCTCCTCGGAATATTGCTGTACGTTATGTTGGCCCTATTGCATGTTAATCCTGTAGGTCTTGTACTCGGTTTATCGATTATGCCTGCGGGCGCGCCGATAATGGTGTTCTTGATCTACATCGTGAATAGAAATCCTGAGGAGGCCTGAGTTCAATGGCGGAAGGTTTGCAGCATCCACCGGTTTTGACCGATCTTATTTCAACACCGGCCTATCATTCCATGGAGCCCTTCTGGCAGCAGTGGGGCATTTCACACGGCGACCTCAATAACGTCCTTAACACATGGCTCGTAATGGGCATTCTGATAGTGGCTGCCTTGATGGTAAGGAGCAAACTCCAGGTTGTCCCAAAAGGATCACAGAACTTCTGGGAGGTGATCGTTTCCACCCTCGAGGACGTGGTGATTCAGAACATGGGCAAGCACGGCCACGATTATTTTGCCCTGATCGCTTCCCTTGCGCTATTCATTTTGGGATGCAACCTCATCGGAATTCTGCCCTATTTTCAGTCATCCACGAACAATCTCAACACCACGTTGGCTCTGGCGTTGGTCGCATTCAGTATGACCCACATCGTGGGTATACAAAAGCACGGCACGCACTACATCGGGCATTTTCTGGGGCCTGTAAAGTGGCTCATTCCGCTGATGTTACCAATCGAAGTTATCGGTCACCTCAGCCGTGTCATGTCCCTAAGCTTTCGTCTCTTCGGCAACATAATGGGCGAGGATCTGGCGGTGCTGATCCTCACAATGTTGGTGCCCTATTTGGTTCCTTTACCTATGATGTTTTTGCAAGTGTTCACCTCATTTATCCAGACGCTGGTGTTCATCATGCTGACGATGATGTACATAAATGGATCGCTGGAAGAGGCTCACTGATATCCCCTCTAGGAGGCTGTTTTTAATGAAGAAGTTATCAATTTCCGGACTGATGGTAGTGGCTATTTGTTTGCTTTCCAGCGCCGCTTTTGCAGCGGACGGCAGCATCGCTACGTATAGCGTGCTTGCAGCGGGACTCGCCATCGGCTTGGGCGCAATCGGCAGCGGTATCGGGATGGGAACGGCCATCGGCGGCGCCTGCGAAGGCACCTCACGTAACCCCGAAGCCGGCGGCAAAATCACCACCACCATGATCATCGGTCTGGCCATGATCGAATCTCTCACCATTTACGCCCTTGTTGTCGCCTTGATACTCCTTTACGGGAAGCCCTTCGGCAGCTAATCGCATCACTGCGTTCGTCCTGTTATGGGACGAACGCTTTCCCTGCTACTCTTCTTGTCTCGGCACGCGGTTCCCTCCTTCTCTTTCCCGTCGGCGGCGCAGCGAAAGCCCGCTTTGGGATAGCCGCAACCCTTCACTTTCCGCGAAAAATCCGTTATATTGCCGGTCGTGCTCGTCTTGAACGCCTGGTTACGCGATTTCCATGCTATAGTGCCGTGGCTCCACCCGAGTGGATGTCACTCATATCTTTTACTCTGCATTATGTCTCAAGCTAAGAACAGCAGCTCCAAATCAGCATAAAGGTATGTATATTGAAAAAGCCCGAAGGATTGGATTCTCTTACCACAGCCGCAACAATCCGACCCGCCGGTGGGCGGCCGTCCATCTCGGACGATTTACCTTTTCAGCCCGCAGGCGGGGAACACCTAGATTTTCAAGAGCGACTGCGTAGAGGCAAAATACGGTTGTGCGACTTATGCGGCGGGATTATGCGCCGGAGTTCTCGCATGCTGTTGTCCGCGCTGTCCGGTATATCGCTGATAACTCTAGGTCTTGCGTGTATGGCGCTTTACGGCGCAGGCAAACACTTTCTCAAACCACCGTGGTATGTTGAATTCGCGATGCCTGGGGTTTACTACCTAGGCGCCCTGTTTATAGGATGTGGGACAATCTTCTTTTTCCTCCGGGAAAAGATTTGGATATGCGAAAAGTGTAGAGAAATCCGTAAACGCTGAGTAAGCATTCAGTTATTAGCGGCAAATCGCGGTTGCTATCCAAGGATGTTAGATAGTTATAGCATCGCTCCCGCACGTAACTGCAGGGTTACAACGCTGACGGATTTGCCCCTTGCGCCTGACCTCCCTTTGAGCTATATTACTCTTTTTACTCCTTGCCCCTCTATCGGGGCTTGACATCCGAGAGGAGACCGCATGAGACGTTATGAATGCGTCATGATCATTGATCCTGACGTGCCTGATGATGAAATCCGTAAACTCACGGACAAGTACACCGAACTCATTAAGTCACGAGGCGGTGATGTTATCAAAATCGAAGATTGGGGTTCCAAACGCCTCGCTTACTTGGTCGGCAAGAGAGATAAAGGCCGCTATTTTCTCTTCGATTTCGTGGGACTACCCGACGTTATTACCGAACTCGAACGCCAACTGAAGATTTCCGATGAGATCATGAAGTATCTCAGCGTAAAACTTGACGACGAGGTTGACCTCGAAGCCTTTAAGGCGGCGCAAGAAGCCAAGGAAGAACCTCCTGCCCCTGAGCCCGTCCCGGCGTCTGAAATCACCGAAGCAGAAACTGCTCCAGCCGAAGCCGCCGCCGTCAGTGAGATGAGCGCTCCCAGCTTGCCTGAGTCCGAGCAGATTGCGGCTCCGGAAACCGCTGTGGTTTCCGAGTCGGCTGTAGAGGGCGAGACGCCCGTTGTGAAACCCGAGGGAGGTATCAATGAGTAAGCCCCCCAGAAAACGCCCCTTTCCCAGAAGCAAAGTATGTCGATTCTGCGCTGATTCATCGCTGCGCATGGACTATAAAGAGCCTAACATTCTGCGCATTTTCATCACGGAACGCGGCAAGATCATACCCCGTAGAATTTCCGGTAATTGCGCAAAACATCAACGACAACTGACCACGGCCATAAAACGGGCGCGCAACATCGCTTTGCTGCCGTTCACAGTGCCCCGGCGATAAGTTGGTGTAAGGAGAAAGCATCATGAACGTAATACTTCTTGAACACCTGGACGAACTGGGCACGGTGGGCCAAACGGTAAAAGTAAAAGACGGGTACGCTCGCAACTATCTCTTACCCCGTAAGTTGGCCTGCTTGGCTACGCCCAAGAATATGAATTTTTACAAGACCCTTATCGAGTCGAAGCAAAAAAAGCTTGCCAAACTCAAGGGGTCTGCGGAAGAGTTTGCGAAATCCCTTTCCGATGTGACGCTGAGCTTTACTCGTAAGTCAAGGGACCAAGAGGCTCGCCTCTTCGGTTCGGTTACGAACGCCGATGTGGCGGAAGCCCTGGAACAACAAGGGTTCACCGTCGAACGAAGAAGAATCAGCCTCTCGGAACCGATTAAGAAAATGGGCGAATACCACGCCATTGTCCGGGTTCATCCCGAGGTGACCGCAAAGGTAAAGGTCCTCGTCATTCCCGAAGAAGAACAACAGGATGTCGCAGGAAAGTAGTCTTCCCGTTAAACTGCCTCCCCAATTTATGGAAGGTGAACGCGCCATATTGGGGGGGCTTCTTATTGATAACGACGCCCTACCAAAAGTAGTCGCAACACTCTCCCCCAACGATTTCTATCGCGAAGCCCATCGACACATCTACAGCGCCATCATTGAACTCTTCAACCGCAATGAACCCGTCGATTGGGTGACGCTCACTGCGCGGTTGCAGGAATCAGGGGTGCTGGAAAGCGTCGGAGGAACCAGTTTCCTTTCCGAACTCATCGACGCTGTTCCAAGCGCGGCCAATATCCAGCATTACACAAAGGTGGTTCGCGATAAGGCGGTTCTACGGCGCTTGATCTCCGTATCCACCGAAATAGCCACCCGCTGTTATAGTGATCACGCCAATGTCGAAGAATTCCTCGACGAGGCGGAACAACTCATCTTCCAGGTGGGCGAATCCCGCATCCAGTCAGGCTTTGTTGCGGCCGAGGACCTGATGAAGGGCGCCTTTGCCACTGCTGAATTGCTGTTCGAAAAGCAGGAAAACATCACAGGTGTTCCTTCAGGGTTTATGGACCTGGATAAACTGACCGCCGGTTTTCAAAATTCCGATCTCATTATTGTAGCGGGCCGACCGTCTATGGGAAAGACCTCCTTTGCGCTCAACGTAGCAATGAATGCGGCTATGACGGGCGTTGGGTCTACAACCGTTGTGGGAGTCTTTTCACTGGAAATGAGCAAGGAACAGATTGCCTTGCGCATCTTGTGCTCCAAGGCCAAAGTAAATTTAAAAAGTCTACGAACGGGATACCTGTCGCAAGACGACTGGACTCGACTCGTAATCGCTGTAGACGCCATTTCAGGGGCGCAACTCTATGTGGATGACACGCCGGCCATCAGCACACTGGAAATCCGTGCAAAGGCCCGACGCTTGAAGAAAGAACGAAACCTGGGGCTCATAATCGTGGACTATTTGCAGCTCATGCGATCTTCAAGCCGGTCGGACTCACGCGAAAAGGAGATTTCGGAAATATCCCGCTCGCTTAAGGCATTGGCGAAAGAGCTGAACGTGCCGGTAATGGCTCTGTCGCAATTGAATCGTAAGGTGGAAGAACGGCCTAATAAGCGACCCCAGCTTGCCGACTTGCGTGAATCCGGCGCAATAGAGCAAGACGCCGACGTTATCATTTTTATCTACCGCGATGAAGTCTACAACAAGAGCGAGGACAACCCGAAAAAGGGTGAAGCCGAAATCATCATCGGCAAACAAAGGAACGGGCCTATAGGTATGGCGATGGCAACATTTGACGCACAATACTCGACCTTCCGGCCGTATACATCGCGCGACGACGCGTTACCGATTAGCGACGACGCGATAGAAGGAAATATTTAGCGCGAGTACTACCATGCGGCGCAGCCTTTCCCGCTCTTGACACCAAAGCGCAGAGTCGGCTAAAGTTGCTTCTAAAGTCGGAGGGATGGCCGAGTGGTTTAAGGCGGCGGTCTTGAAAACCGTTGACCGAAAGGTCCGGGGGTTCGAATCCCTCTCCCTCCGCCAGCTATTCTTATTCCGCAAGCACTGAAGTCAAATTGAAAAGGACCTTTTTGACCGCCAGGTTGGATCGAAACCCGTCTCGAAATAGTTTGAGATTCGCCCAAGCTCCCGTTTCTCCGAGGGAACCGCGAGTTTTGGCGAATGTCAAACGTATTGAAAGACTGTTCACAAGACTCATTTGAGACGGTAGGGTTTCATTCATTTACCTCTTAGTGGGAGCGAAAGAGTGCAGGACCGCTTCGCCGCCCTGGGTTGACTCCGCTAATCTCTTATCAGAAATAGATTCATCCAAACCCTCAGAGTTGTGTGTAGTTTACGTAACCTCTGACCCGTTTTCGTCCATAGAGCGGCTTTTTCGCTTCCCGTCACTCGGTGATCTAAGGGTAGTTCCGGCTCAATTTCGTGGCAAGAGGTTCAGTTTCGGGTTGCAGCGGGCATAGAAGAGCGTTGAGCTTTCCGATTCCTTTCAAAAATAAAGAGGTATTTTTTGAAATAAAAGATTCCCAGAGCCCTAATTTCTATGGTATAATAATTAATTACTTTGTCAAGTCAAAAAAGTAAAATCCCTACTGGAGCCGTGTAGCGGCGTTTTGAGCTAAGAATCCACAGGCCGGTGGTCGTCTCTAAGACGGTGGGACTCCCGGAGGGAGACTCACTCTGCGATCTACAGGGGGCAAGCGTCCTCCACTCCGACATTGGAACTCACGTCACGCATCACGAACGATAGTCGGCGTTGATGGACACATAATCCGTCGAGAAGTCCATTGTAAGCGCTTCGGCTTGAGCGTCCCCGGCATCGAGGTCTATTGAAACGGTGAAGTCTCTGTTGGTCATTACTGCATGAGCGGGGCTTTCCCAGTCGCTTTCCACCATTCGGCCGTTCACCAGGATCGGGACATCGCCGATCGTCAGGTTGATTTTAGCGGGGTCAAACTCCACTCCGGCCATGCCGACCGCTGCGACAATCCTACCCCAATTGGGATCTTCTCCGTTGAAAGCCGTCTTAACAAGGGGAGATTCCGCTACTTTCTTGGCTACCGCCGCTGCAGCCGACTCACTTGGAGCGCCTGAGACCCTGATGCGCACGAGTTTTGTCGCGCCTTCACCATCCGCCACCATCTGCTCAGCCAGGGAGTCACATGCCGCGCTCAGGACGGTTGCAAACGTGTCCTCATCCGATGGGGTCTTGAGTTCAGGACCTTTGACGTGCGGACCCGCCAGTACGACGAGGGTATCATTGGTGCTCGTGTCGCCGTCTATCGTGATGCGGTTGAATGTGGCCGTCCCCGCCCGCTTCACCACTTCCCTGAGAAATCCCAGGGACGGTCGGGCATCGGTAAGCGCCACGGCCAACATGGTGGCCATATTGGGGGCTATCATACCGGCGCCTTTGGCAATCCCCAAAACGGAAAATTTACCCGTGGACAACTCCCCTTCGTATGAACACAACTTCGGTCTGGTGTCAGTGGTCATGATGGCGTGCGCAAAATCGGCGGCAGCGTCCGGCGAGAGTTTTTCCACCAGCTCGGGGATCCTCTTCAGCATCCGCTCGGTGGGAAATGGGGCTCCGATCACCCCCGTGGACATGGGAATCACCAGCCCGTCATTAATAGTCAGGCACTCGGCCACCGCGGCGCCGACCCGAAGGCATGCTTCCATACCGGCGTCGCCCGTGCAGGCGTTGGCGTTTCCTGAATTGGCTACAACTACCCGACACAATCCGGCCGCAAGCCGCTCACGCGTCACTTTCACGGGAGCCGCGAACACGCGGTTCGTGGTAGTCATGCCGGCAGTAACGCAGGGGGCGTCCGCAACAATAAGGCCGAAATCCAACCGGTCCATGCCCAGCTTCTTGATCTCCGCGGAAACCGCTGCGAATTTGAACCCCTTCACCACTGTATCCATAGCGAACTTCACCTTTTATTTGGAATGATTCACCGGAAAGCGACGCTTGTCCCGTCCGAATAGCGCGCGGGCAGGCGCAAACGCCGGTTTTGGTTTTTCGGAACGGTCGCCTACCCTGTTTCGACACCCAGCGAACGAAGCGCCGAGACAAGCGTAGAATACCCGTCGTAATGAATACCCGTCATGCCCGCTTCGTTTGCGGCTTTAACGTTGGCCGTCATATCATCAACGAAAATGGCTGATTCAGCGCGAATCCCGAACAGCCTCAAAGCCGACGCGTAGTATTCGGCCGCGGGTTTCATAAATCCAAGTTCATAGGATAGGGCCGCCTTACGATAGAAGCGGATGTCGGGAAACTCCGCCAGGACGAATTCGTAATGCGTCCGGCTGGTATTCGACGCCAACCACATTCCGTAACGTTTCGCCAAAGAGTGACCGAGCGCAACAATATCCATGTCCAGATCGAAGATGGAGTTCCAGACCGCCTCAAAGGTTGCGATATCCACATCCCATTCCAGTTGTACTTTCATGCGTTCGTGAAACTGCGCAAAATCGATACGGCCCGTTTCAAGCTCAATGGTGGGTTCTATGAATAACCGGTTGAATGCAGAGCGATCTTGGTCAAGCAAGCGCAGCGCCTCACCCTGCAGCAGGGGCCTCATGTGCTGGTAGGCTCGGTCCCACCGTAGCGGTACCAGTACATTGCCGAGATCAAAGATGATATTCTCAACCGTCATACGTTAACCGATTGTCCAGGCCGCTACAGGATTCGCTTTTTCCCGCCGGACATCTTACGGTCAATCTTGTCACGAAAAACATACAACGCGCCTATGACGACGGCACATAGAACTCCCATGATGAGGAGCAATGTCCAATCTTCATTAAACACGGCTGAACCGCTGTAACTCAGCAGAATAGTTCCCGGTATCCTACCGATTGTGCATACCGCAAGGAATTGGAAGAAGCCCATGGGGCTGAGCCCTAGAATATAGCACAAGAAGTCCTTGGGAAAACCCGGTAAGGTAAACAGCACGAGGGCAATCATGCTGCCTTTGCGCTCTGTTAGGAAATGAAACTTTCGCAGTTGTTCGGTGGGGACAAAGCGTTTGACAATGGGCGCTCCCATGACGCGGGCCACAAGAAACGCCAGGGTGGATCCCAAGGTAAGACCAATCGTGGAATACATGATGTTCGGCACTGCCCCGAAGATGAATCCGCCCACAGCCCCGGTGAGTTCCCCCGGAATGGGAGCGATAACCACTTGTAGCGCTTGAATCGTAATGAACACCGCCGGCGCCCATGCGCCCCAGCTCTCAACGTACGCGCGAAGGGTGTCCTTGCTCTGGAAGATAGCGTACATCTTTCTCAGCAGAGCACTGCCGTGGCCCGAAAGAAACAAGAGAAGCAGCCCTATAGCGGTAAAAGCCAAGAGTCCCACGGCGAGCCTGAACTTAAGGAGACTCTTCTTGTCCTGCTCGATCATATCGCCGCTCCGGAATGAGAGGGCGCCTCGTCGTGCTCAGGAAGCGCACGCTCACGGCGTTCAAGCGATTGGAGAAGTTCGCCTTCGATAAGGCTGATGAGCGGTGGAAAACTCTTGGGATTAAGGGCGGACACGGCGATTCCGTCATAGGTATTGCACATATTCAGTATGATTTCCGGGATCACCAGGTCTTCCTTGTTGAACACACGCACTCGTGGAATGTGGGAAAACCCGAGCTTGTCCAAAAGGCGTTCCACTGCGTTCATTTGTTTTTCGTAGGCCGCATTGGAGGCGTCTATAACATGCAGAAGCAGATCCGCTGAAGCCAATTCATCCAAAGTGGCGGAAAAGGCCGCTACCAAGGTTTCCGGGAGGTCTTGCAAGAAACCCACGGTGTCCGTGACGATGGCCTCGGTCTCTCTGGGAAAACGCAACCGGCGGCTCGTCGGGTCCAGCGTCGCGAACAACTTGTTTTCAGCCAGAATACTGGATTTGGTTAGATGATTGAGGAGCGTGCTTTTCCCGGCGTTTGTGTATCCCACAATGGAAATGACGGGTATTCCGCGCCGCGCCCGCAGATTGCGCCGCAAAAGACGATTTCTACTCAAGCCGCGAATTTGCCCTTCAAGGAACGTGATTCTGCTGTCGATGCGGCGACGGTCTATTTCCAGCTTCGTTTCGCCCGGGCCACGGCCGCCTATTCCGCCGGTCAGACGTGACAGAGCGTTGTCCTTTTCGCTGAGCCGCGGCAATGCGTACTTAAGCTGCGCCAGTTCCACCTGAATCTTGCCCTCGCGGGATTTAGCCCTTTGAGCGAAAATATCCAATATAAGCTGCGATCGGTCTATGACCTTGAGTTCCGTGAAGTCCGCGATGGATTTCACCTGAGCGGGACTGAGTTCCGTGTCAAAGATGAGCAGATCCGCCGATTTCTGCAAGGCGTCTATTACGATCTCTTTGAGCTTGCCTTTGCCCACAACGAAGTGCGGCTCCACGGAATTCCGGCGCTGTACGGTGCTTCCAACAACTTGCACGCCGCAGGAGCGCGCCAGCTCGGCCAGCTCTTCCAGGGATTCTTCGACTTCCCATTCCGAGCCCAGGGTTTTTCCCACGAGGTAGGCTCGTTCCATGTCCTTTACCGCGTGAACGGACGCGGATCTGGATATTTCGTCTTCAAGGGCTTTGACAAAATCGAGAAAGTCCAGGTTGAGCAAAGAAGGCGGAGCGGGATCCAGGGTTTGCCAGATTTCTCCATGAGGATTTTCCGGCATGAGGTGAGCGATATACGCAACTGTGGGAAAGCCTTCCTGATCTACTCCCACGGCTGCGATGAGGTCGAGGCGCAAGAGCGCCAGGTCAGCGAAGTCTTCGCGACTGAGGGCTTCATCTTTCAGATGCGTGTGGACCAGCCGTAGCCCTCGCAAGCGCCCCAATCCGATCCTCCAGCCATGAAGTTTTGGAATGAGAATCGACTTGGCGTCACCGACGATTAGTTTGTAGACATCGCCCCTGCGGTCCAGAAGCAATCCAATCTGCCGACCGATTTCAAAAGATATTTGCGTGAGTTGTCGTGCCGCTTCCTGCGTTATGACGCTGCGGGCCGGGATTCTCTTGGACGCCAGCTTCTCCAGACGCAGTTTATGGCTATGCTTTAGACCTTTTGTGTTTCCTGTGACTACACTCAACTACATTCCTCATTTTTCATTGATACCCCAAAGTCGTTCAGCGCAGTTTAGGCGGACGCTAAGAATCAGTGCGGCGCTACGGAAGGGGAAGGCGCCTTCCCTCCCGCTCACCACGTTCACTTCGGTCCAAATCCGGTGAACCGTTGCGATGCCTTAGTTTGTCTCTTGAGTGTCGGGCAGTATTTTCACCAGCGCCGCGTGCTGCGGGTCGAGATACTTGCGCGCTACTCGTGAAACGTCTTCGGGTTTCACCTCGTTGATCTTCTTCACGTACTCGGGATCGTAGTTCGGTCCAAGGCCATACAGTGTGTTAAGCACCGTGTTTTCGGCCCTCGCCCATGAACTCTGCAGGGCGATATAGTGATTGCCGATGAGATTTTCCTTGGAATGCGTCACATCTTCTTCGCTGATGGGCTGGGTTCGCACCTTGTTGATTTCGCTGTACAAACCTTCCACTGCTTTCGGCGCCTTTGCGTCTTCAGTGGCGATGTAAAAGGCGAACATGCCCGGATCGAGCCCCGGTCGCACAAAGGATGTCACCGTGTAGGCAAGGGATTGCTTGTCACGCAGCTCCTGGAAGAGCTTACCCCCTTGACCGGCCAACATGTTGTTAAGCACTTCCATGGGATAACGGTCCAGCTCATCGAGAGCGACGCCCTTAAACCCCAGCGCTATGTGTGCCTTGGCGCGGGGGATCTTCACCACTTTTTCTATCGGCGCGGTGATGGGTTCCTCTTTCGGGATTTCGGGTTTGTCCAGTTTGCGGGCGGGGATTCCGCCGAAAATATCCGTGATCTTTGCCAAGACCTTCTTGACGTCCATATCGCCGACGACGGTGATGACCATATTGGAAGGAACGGCATATCTATCGTAGGCGTCTTTGAGATCTTGAGAGGTGAACCCCGAAACGGTCGCCAACGTGCCTTCTTTGTTGAAACCGTAAGGATGATTGGGAAAAACCGCAGCGTTCAGAGTGTTGATGGCGAACACCACGGGCCGATCCGGCTCAGTCCTTATGCGATTTAGGATGAGAGCTCGTTCGCGATCCAGCACCTCCGCCGGGAAAGCGACGTTCTTGTAGAGATCGCCCAGCAAGCTCAGGCCCTTGTCGTAGTAGCGGCTGAAGAATGCCATGGACAATCCGAAGGAGTCATATCCGGAAAAGCCGCCTAAGCGCCCGCCTATTTCATCCACTTGTTTGGCGATTTCCACCTCGTCCAAATTCTTGGTTCCTTTATCAAGCATTTGGGAGATGAAGTTCATGATGCCTTCGGTTTGTTTGGTCTCGAAGCGTTTGCCGCCCAAAAATGCGATTCTCACGGAGAGTAGCTGGTTTGAACTGTCCGGCTCAAGGACCACTCGTATGCCGTTAGGCAACGTGGTGACCACCTGCTCTTCTTTAGCGGACGCTTCTTGTTTGGCTTCGGTTTTCTGGGCGGCGCCGTTGGAAACTAAGCGCTTAATGTTGTCCGCAGACATGGCTTCGGTTTCTTCCGGCGTGAGGATTGACACCGTGAGGTTGGATGGGGCGACGTAGCGCTTAAGAGCGTCGGAGATTTCCACGGCCTGCACCGCTCTGTTCAATGTGAGATATTTTTGCACATACTGCGCGTCGCCCATGTCCGCCTGGTAGTTCCCGAGGTCACGAGCCACACCTTGCACCGTTTCTCTAGCATAGAAGTGTTGCGATTCGATGTGGACCTTGGCCTCTTCCAGCTCTTGCGGTGTGGGCGGAGTTTTCTTGAGCTTTTCGATCTCTTCCATAATAGCTGCGATGACCGGCTCGATGTTCTTGGCGTCTAAGGTGGCGGAAATCGCCAGAAGACCGGGATCTTTCGGGGTCATGGCATAGGCCGCAATTGAGTTTACGAGGCCCTTCTCTTTCTTGAGAGAGCGCACCAGTCGTGAATTATTACGGGCGCCCAAGATGTCGCCGGTCAGGTCCAGGGCGTTGACATCTTGGCCTTTCATGGAGGGGATGTGGAACGCCATGAAGAGCCGCGTCTCCCTGGCATTACGGTCCTGGAGCACGCCTGTGCGGACTTCCTTCTGAGGAGGCTCCGTGGGCCTCGGGAGTCGGAAAAAGCCTGTAGGTTTGATGTCAGCGGTGTATTTTTGCACGTCGGCCACGACTTTGGCGGGGTCAACATCTCCCACCACGACGATAAACATGTTTTCAGTAACGTACCACTTTTTGCGGAAATTCAGCACATCCTCTTGCGTGAAGCCGGCCACCACGTCTTTATAACCAATGATGGGGTCCTTATACGGATGGTCGGTGTACGCAGTGCGAAACAGGAGCTTTGAGGCCTTGCGCTCGGGCCGTTCCTCGCCCTCAAGGATCTCCTCGATTACCACTTGCTTTTCTTTATCGAGTTCAGCCGGGTCTATGGTCGGACGGAAAACCGCATCCGTGAGGATGTCTATTCCTTCCGATACCTTTGACGCGGGAACGGTCACGTGAAAAACCGTTTCGTCCCAACTGGTGTAGGCGTTTGTCTCACCACCGAGACCTTCGATTTCCGAGGCTATTTTACCGACGCCTCGACGTTCAGTTCCTTTAAAAGCCATATGTTCGATGAGATGGCTGATGCCCAATTCCTTCTGCGCTTCATCCGCGCTGCCGACCATGGTCCAAATTTGAACCGTAGCCACCTTTCGTGCGTGATCCTCCTGCACAAACACCTTCAGTCCATTCGGAAGGGTGAAAACACTCAATTTGTCCTCCACGGCGTACGCCAAAAGCGGCGTCAACATAAATATCAGCATATACACCCCCCATTTGGGGAATGTTATCACAGGCTTCGACTTATTCATTATTTGCGCTCCATGTTTGACGGTTCACCGGGTTCAAGTCGGCTCTGCATCCGGTAAAGGCCGGAGAGGCGACTTAACCGCCCTCCGGACCGCCCCATCGTTATTCCAAGCTATTGAACCATTCGTTGTGATTGGTTACCTCTGCAGCACACTCCGGGAATGCGCTGTGTTCGCATACACACATTGCGCAACGGACGGGCCTCTCGCAGCCTTTTTCCGCCTTGTGGCGTATCGCTGCGTGTGCAGGCCATGTCTTAGTCCGGCGCATAGTCAAAGTCAACGCCCATACCCGAAAGACACGTAAACAGTCTCGATGGCGTAGAATGCGTGAGCGTATGTGGCATCACACCAATACATAATCCTAGAAGTAATATTGGGGTGAACCTTCTTGTTTGAAAGCACATCAGTCTAAGGCTGCGTACTCGGATGCACGTCGAGAGCGCCCTTTCGTCGGCCGTAAATAGAACGGCATCGAGAGCGGGAGGCTCACAGGTCACGCAATGGGCCGGCGATACTATAATATCGGCGCCCCCACCGGGAATTTCAATAAAGGGGAACAACGCGAATCTGATCTTCGAGGACACTAAGGGTCTTTACCACATCGTCACTCGGGGCCATGCGTTGGAATTCCTGAGTGTAAACCTCTGCTTGACGCAACAGAATCGTTTTGAGCACGGCCCGATGCGCGTTGTCGATTTTTCGCCCAATCGCGCGCAGTTCGTCACCCGATTGTAATTCCAAGGCCCATTTGGGGAAAAACGGCACGATCACCGAATCCACCACTGCATCCAGAAGGGTAAACCCGCCGCCGACCACTATTTCCGCCGTAACGAGCAGCGTGGTCCACACTATGCTCGCGCCGTAAAGCTTCGCCTCGTCACCCGGGGCCAGACCTTTCTTAAGACGCGTGAATTCTTCATCCAGCAAACGCTCAATGCCGGGGAATTCAGCGGCGTACATTTCTTGTAGTTCACCGGGACCCCAGCGCGGCAGTTTCTTAGCGGCTTCAGCCATATCGCTGAGAGACGCGTCACTCATGACTATTTCCATGACGCGCTCGTTTACGTATGCGACCGCTGTTTCCAGCGGCCTAAGATCCGCGTGGCGTTTCACACTGTTGACGGTCTCGCTTGAACCATTGTCGGCGCCGTTCTTGGCTGAACCGGAACCCAACGCTGCGCCCAAAACACCTGAGGCTGCTTTCAAGACTTCACGCGCCGTTTGTCGTAATATCTTGCGCCAACCAGCCAGAAGATCATACTTACGTAAAAGCTCCACTACTTTGACCTTCAAGACCTTCGCGAGTTCCGGATCAACTGCTTTTTCCGCATTTCGCAGCATCATTTCTTCGGCTTGGCGTTGCACCGTTTCGATATGGGCGTTGACCTGTGCGATTCGCGAATTCTCGAGTTGAACTAAATTGCTCAAATGCGCCAATGTCTTGAGGGTGTTCCGTCTTAGATTGCGGAGTTCTCGATGACGTAACGAGCCGCCGCCGGAGTTATGGAACAAGGCCGCGAATTCGGGGCGCTCCGCCAGGTCAGGTATGTAATCTATAAGGCCGTATTGCCGTTCGACCGACAGCACTGGGCGATTCCCCCAATCTCGTTCGACATTCTTCTCAAAATCGGCCAAGGCTTCGGCCGAATCGACCTTGTTTATGATGAAAACCGTTTCTTTTCCCCACTGAAGGGATTCGGAGCGGTAATCATGTGTGACGAGATCGGCGTATTTGTCCTGGGACGTGATGAACAGAATGAGGTCGCTGAGAAGAAAAAAGTTTTGAGCGACCTGTTCATTTTCCCTCAAGACGCTGTCGAAGTCGGGGGTATCGATGAGTATCCATGAGGCGAGTTCGTCCAAATCATGAACTTGGAGCAACGCTTCACTCGCTTCCGACCGTATAAACGGGCATGTGGCAAGTTCCGCAGCGTAGTCGCGATGCACAAAGGCCAATGCCTTGCGGGTGCAGGGTCTTTTCTGGGATACCTGGGAGAATGCGTCACCGGTGAAGGAGTTAAAGAGAGTGCTCTTGCCGACGCCGGTTCCACCTAAGAACGAGCAAATGGGCGGGAACTTGGCGCTCAAGCCGACCTTCCATGCGAGGACGCTCACTCGGCGGTAGAGGTCGTCACACGTGGCGGTTAATCCGCTATAGGTAAGCAGCTTAGCATTGAACCGCATGTTCTTGACTAATTGAATATCAAACACGAATGAGCCGTTCCATTAGCTGAGATCGTGATGGTTGTCTACGGCGCTGCCGCCATTGCACAGCCGATAAAGACCCCATGCTCACGCAATGGGGCGAACCTACCGATTCACCGGCGCTGCATAACCGCGGGCGTGTCGCCGAATGTAAAGCGCACAATCTTATCTTATAACATTTTGGGCGCCTCAACAAAGACTCAGCGTTTGGAATAATGGCCGGACATCGACGCAGGTGTGTTGTGCATGGCGCAACGTGCAAGGAGAGAATGTCTCTTCCAATCATGGTGCGAGGAAAGAAACAAGAAACGCGTCCGTTAACCATGAACCGCTCAACCGGTTTAGAACTGCGTTGTGAGCCGACCTTATGGGGCGACGCGTCCCCCTTAGTGGCTCACTGGGAGCAGAGCCGCCGAAAGTTCGGTGAACGGTTACGATAGAGTTCCTGAATGCAAAATACACCTTTCCTCATACGCGAAAGGCAATTTAGCTTGACAATTCAGAACGCTATGGATAACATACTGCAATCGTTTACTCAATTTTAATGCAATGCTCTTTCGGAATGGTAGGAGGGTGCGCACATGAATAAATCGGATCTGGTTCTGCAGTTGGCCAAAGAAGCGGATTTGCCGTTGAGAAAATCTGAAGAAATCGTGAACTTAGTCTTCGACACAATGGGCGACGCCCTGCATGAAGGGGATCGCATCGAGATTCGAGGATTTGGGTCATTTATGATAAAGGCTTATCAGGGGTATACCGGCCGCAACCCAAAGACGGGCGACAAGATAGTGGTCGAAGAGAAGCGTTTGCCGTTTTTCAAAACCGGGAAAGAATTGCGCGAAAAGGTAGACGAAATTTCCATTCCCATCCAGATGCCTCTCAGACAAGCGGGAGGTCAATAGTCCGCGATTCCCGGTGGAGCGCCAAGGAGAGCCGGCACGCACGCTGCATGGCATACTATGTCACCGGGATCGAGAAGGCTCTGCGCCCGACGAAATCCGGAGGGAATATGTATGTCCTCTCCGGATGCTCAGGCTCTAAATTAAGCTAGTGCTCCAGTACCTGTGAACCACTGCCTGTAGACGCATCACCTTCTTGGCGGTATACCTTTGCCGGTTCCCGAGCCTCCCGACGGTCGCACGTGATCGGTTGGTCCGCGTCTCCGCGTCAATCCTGCTTAAAATAGTAGCTACACTCCTTTGGTTGCTCGTACGCGTGTGCGCCGCAGTTATCGTGCGCTAAGAAATGATGTATTCATCCGGAACCGCGTAATCCTTCCGCTCATCCGTCGGTAGCAGCTTACATGCCATTTCACATTCCTGCTGTACGTTGAAGATGCGGCCGTCTAGGCGCTCCTCCCGTATTCTGCTTAAGACCGCGCCGAATTGCGGTCCAGGCTTGTAGCCCATCTGTATGAGGTCCTTACCGGTGAGGATGGGGCGCACATGGCGGTATTCGTTAATGTACTGGGTTATAGATGCACGGGACTGATCTCGTGTGGTTTTGGCCATCATGAAAAGAATAGCTTCCAGGCTGAGTTTCCCGAGCGCCTTTGTCACGTCGCTGGGCAAGCTCCACTGCCCTCTCGCCATAAAGGCTAAGGTATTCCCCAGTTCCTGCTTTTCCGTCACAAGCTGCCGTATCCGACCTTGCGGAAATGCTAGACGCTCCATAACCGCGCCGGTTTCGGATTCCGTGAGCGCATCCATCAGCGCATGGAAATAGACCATCCACGGATCCATCCTGTCGGTTAGGGCTTGATATTTCCACCAAGCCAGCACACCCGTTACGGATTCGATAAGTTCGAAGGTCTTTGGAGCAACACTCCAGCAGGGACACACCGCCTGAGGTATGTTCAGCTCAGCCAGCAGAGATAACGCCGGGAGCGGCTTTGAGCTCTCAAGTATATGCTTTAGCTCGTTCAGTATGCGCTTGCCGCGAATCTTGTCGAAAATGCTCATACGCATAGCGGTCTTGACAAGATTCATAGTGTGTTTTGAGATCGCAAAGTTGAATCTGCTGCTAAACCGTACTGCTCGCAGAATACGAGTCGGGTCTTCGACAAAGGCCAGGTTATGTAGGACGCGAATGGTTTTCTCTTTGATGTCACGCGAGCCGCCGAAAAAGTCTATCACCTGGCCGAAGTTTTGGGCAGTGAGACTAACGGCCAAAGTATTCATGGTGAAATCACGACGATAGAGATCCCGTTTGATGGAACTCATCTCCACTTCCGGGAGGGCTCCCGGTCGGGAGTAATACTCGTGTCGCGCGCCGGCCACATCCATTTTAAAGCCGTCGGCAAACTGAAGAGTTGCGGTTCCGAATTTCACGTGATGCCGAACCTTGCATCCTGGATATTCTCGTGCGAGGGCCTTGGCAAAGAGAATACCGTTTCCTTCAACCACTACATCTATGTCGAGATTGTATTTTCTCAGAATGAGATCCCTAACCGCGCCCCCCACAAGATAGGCGTCTTCATGGCGCGCCGCGGCGACCACTCCGGCCTTGCGCAGAATGGCGATCACGCGAGAAGGAAGGCGCTCATCCATGAGCTTACGCAGACTTTTTCCCTTAGGTCGGGATACGTGAAACTCCTCAGGGCCGGTAGAATCACTCATCTTCGGCAGTTTAAGGTGTTCCAACAAGTCACTTCTGCTGATGACTCCCGCCAACTCACCGGCTTCGATGACGGGCACGAGCCTGAGCCGATTTTCCACGGTAATGCGCATGACCTTTTCGATGTAATCTTGAGGTGTGACGAAGACTACTCCAGGATTCATGTATTCGTGGACGGGCTCATTACACAATCCGTGATGAGCGGCGCGTTCAACGGCGCTTCTGTGAAGAATACCCAACAAGGCTCCGTCACGCACCACAGGAAGTGAGCTGATCTCATAGCGGCTGAGGGTCTCCGCCGCCTCTTGGAGGGTTTGGTCCGGATGAGTCGTAATTACCGGTTTGGTCATTATTTCCCCGGCTAACCGCTTTGGTTTCACCCTGTCACGAAGCAGCCGTATAACTGTGTCTCTTGCCTGGAACAACGACAAATCGCGGATGGTGGCGCTTGCAGCGGTGGAATGCCCTCCTCCGCCAAACTCGGCGGCGATTTCGCCTGCGTTCACTTCCTCGACACTACTTCTGGCGATCAGGTGAACGCGATCCTCCATTCGCACTAAGGCGAAGATGGCGTCCAAGTTGTCCATGTCTTTATACTTGTGTACAAGAACAGCCAAATCCCCCACGTACCCTTCCGCTCCCGCGGTGGTCACAATGATGTCCAGACCGCCGATACTTACGGATTCGGACTCTTGAATGAGCTGGTGAAGCACTTCGATTTGATCGCGGCTCCACTCGCTGGTCATCATGTTGCCGATGATATTGAGATTTGCGCCCTTAGAGAGAAGCCACGCCGCAACTTCCAGGTCTGCGGGTGTGGTCGAACTGAAGTTGAATGATCCGGTATCTTCGTAGAGGCCCAGGGCCAGCACCGTAGCCTCTTCCGCGTTTACCGTGAGATCACGCCTGCGCATTTCCTCTACTAGGATGGTGGTCGTGGCCCCGACTTCACGGACGATCTCGAAGTCACCGCGCACGTCATCGTCCGTATCAGGGTGATGGTCATAGATGTGAATATTGAGGTCCTTGGAATCCACAATTTCCGAGAATCGCCCTATTCTGTTCTTCTGTCGCGTATCAACGATAATGAGACGAGTGATCGCATCCAAGTCAATGTCTTTGGCGCGCTCAATGGACAGAATATACATTGTGGACAAAATAAAATAATCACGGAGATTCTTTTCTTGCGAGCCGGGAAACGCCACAACGGCGTCCGGATACAGCTTTTTTGCCGCAACCATCGAAGCGAATGCGTCAAAGTCGGCGTTCACATGAGTAATTATAACTTCCATTCACACTATCCGTTTATGGTTTATTGGGTTCAAGGCACTCTATAGCGGCTGGAGTATCTTGTAGTTACGTTAAGAATTTGCCGGAGGATGCGCCTAAATTCTGTAAAGTTACTTTTATATTATAGCTCGTTGAATTTATATTCAAACATGCGCTGCGCCGCACTTGTCGGTCCTTGTTTTTCCGACACGGAGGGCATGAAATGCGCAGATTATGGTTGAACCGTGCGGCGGTCACGAATATAATCGGCAGCCATGATACTATGTGTACGCAACAAAACCTATCTTTGCCGAGTAGCGGTCTCAAGCGTCGCTTTTATCCTTCCATTCATAACATATTTTGTTTCCTACGCTCCCCCTGCGCTTGCCGATTTTGAAGCCGCAAACTGGTCTAGGTATAGGCATGTTATTCCCATCCCGAACGTTTCAGGGCAGGCCGGCTTGGCGCTGGAATCGGAAATCCTAGAAAAGTGCAGGCCGGATTATGCGGATCTCACCTTGGTGCGCAATGACAAAGTAATAACGCCGTTTACTTTGTATTTTGGAGACTATATGGAGCCGGAGCCTTTTCCCGTACAAATCCTCCGGACAGTCAACACATCCGATAATGGTACCGAAATTTGGGTAGACAAGGGTGGAAAGCTGTTAACCACGGGATTGGCCCTGAAGATCGACGGCGCCGAGTTCACGCGTAGAGTGGAACTGAAGGGCTCAGACAACAACCGTGATTTCTACGTGCTTCGCATGGACGGTCTCATTATTAAGCAGACGGCGCCACTCCCCATTCAGGCGCTGGACATACGGCATGTCGCCAACAATTTTCAGTATCTATATATCCACATTCCTGCTGATGGCGGTCCTCCTCTGAACGTAAGTAGTGTATTATGTTACCCCCCGTTTGATGATTCGCCCGCCCTACAAACCCAGGAGATGAAAACCCTGGAAAAGCGCCGGGATGGGAATTCAGGCGCATCAGTGATAATAGCGGATTTTGGGGAAAAAAGGTTACCGGTCCGGCGTATTCAGCTAATGTGCCGGGAAGGTAATTTCGTTAAACGCGTGCTTATTTGGGGATCTCAATTTTCATTGGCCGGTGAATGGCAGCTCCTTCATGAGAATGTCGCATTTCACCGACAACGGGAGGACGCCTTTAAAGAGGGTCTTTCCTTCAATTTTAAGCCATGGATAGGAAGATACATCAAGATTGAACTGCGGGACGGGACAAAAGCACCGGTTCTGCCGGATCGAGTAAAGGCTCAAGGCGCCGGACCAACTCTGGTATTCGACTACCACCCCAATAGCGAGTATCGACTGTACTACGGTTCCCTACATGTTTCGCCGGCGGCCGCATCGGCTTTACCTACGGCGACCAATCCCCGGCTATCGCAGCTCATGATGTTCAATTTGAGCGACGAGCTAAAACCGCCCGCGCCAAAGATAGCGGCGCCTAAAACGGAACCGGCTCCGAGTCTCGGCCCCGGCGTTCAGGTAGGAAAGATCCTGGGCGTCGTTATGTTGCTATTTGGACTCCTGCTGCTTTTCAGCATAATGCTCAAAGCGCGTTCACTCCGCAAAGATCGTCACAAGACTGAATATACTGTTCACGGCCGCTGACGGCCGCCGTAAATTATGAGGTTTCCTGCCGTTGGCCGAAGGTCATGCGGGTGTTACCAATGACTATTTCATCGCCGTCCTTTAATTGGCGTTCACGAGTCACCGCTTCCCCGTTCACTTCCGGCTTTTTTATTCCCTCAGTGTAGGCTAGATAAAAGCCGTTGGGTCGCTTGTTGATTACCGCTGCGATCTTACCGACCAATAACCCCGAACACCGAATGTCCGCCTCTTCGCTTTTGCCGAGCTTTGTCAGAACTTTCGCTAAATCGAGGATTTGCGGCGTGCCGCCTGAAATGATGGTTATGGAGCCGAAGAGCTGCACCCGTTTTGGCCGCTGATTCTCATTGGGAACCTCACCGGCTCCTCCTTTAGCGTTCGTGGGCATTGATTCCGTAGGTTTGTCTATCTTTAGCTGTTGGGTTTCCCCGGTGGAGGGAGGCGCAGGTTTAGGGGTCTCTTCGCCCTGGTAAGGTCGCCTAGCTCTTTGGGTGTCTCCTCGTAGATCCGAAAAAAGCAAAGTGTGTTTGCCGACGTCGATAACGTCGCCGTCATACACGGGAGCCCGTTCGACTTTCTGTTCGTTGACATGTGTGCCGTTTAGGGATTCTTTATCGGTTAAGATGTAGAGCCCATTCTCATCCAGGTCGATTTGGCAGTGATGTCCGGACACTGCCATATTGTCGATCACGACGTGATTGTCGTCGCGCCGGCCAATCTTCACAGGCGTTTTTTCAAACTCGAACTCGCGATCTATTCGATCCTGAAACTTCAGGATGAGTTTAAACATGTAAGCCTCCAACTCACCTGGATCTTGTTAAGGTTACTTCGTGGGACATTTCGGCGTTGCATTAGGTAAACGCTCTTTGTGCCCATTGTTCCTAAATAAGGCGCTCTATTCTGACCGGTTGCCGGATCGGAGATGCTTTCCCTATCGGTATGTATCCGGTTTTCCGCTTCCCGACAAACATTTACCTTTTGGTTCAAGGGGTGGATTCTAAGGAATCCGACTCCGAGAAGACGGCCAGAGCCAATGTGACATTATCCGGACCACCCCTCTCGTTCACTTCCTCGACCATACGTTCAAGAGTATGTGACCCCAGTTCATCGGCTTCGAGAAAGGCTAATATCTCTTCATCGCTCATAACTGCGGTGAGTCCATCAGAGCACAGCAAGAAGGCGTCTCCAGGTTGGGCGGTCAGTTCATCCGTGTGAATCCTTACCTTTGAGTCCACGCCGATAACTGATGAGAGTATATGTTTGAGCTGCGAGTCCCGAGCCTCCTCACGACTCATGATGCCACGTTCTACCTGGTCTTCGGCCAGAGTGTGATCCTTGGACATTTGTTCGATTGTCCTGTTTCGCACAAGATAGGTGCGACTATCACCCACGTTGACCATAGATACCGTGGAATTATTTATGGCTAAACCCGTCAGCGTACAACCCATGCCGCCGAATTCAGAACCCTGTTCCGATTTTGCGAGAACGAGCCGGTTTGCTTCAAATGCGGCCTGCCGGAGCATATTCGCCTGAAAGGACAAGCTTTTATCGAATATCTCTATTGCCTCCAGGTTCGTACCATTCTCTTGCGAGTGGCTCATGTAAAATCCGGCTATGGTTTCCATGGCCAGCTTCGAGGCTACTTCTCCCGCCCTATGTCCTCCCATGCCGTCAAGAACGAGCAAAAGCCTGGATTCGGGGTCCAAAAAGTAACAGTCTTCATTGCTCAACCGTTGTCTACCGCGATCGGTTATGGCCCACGATTTTACAAGCACCCGGCCTCCTCTTCCACACGCATGCGGTCCTAGCTGTGAATGCTGCCGTAGGCGCGTCTAAGCCTTTATAGCGGTCAAAAATCAACAAAAATCTAACGGATTTCCTCTGCAAATGCAAGCAGTATCGGCGCCATTTTTTCCCATTGATTTCTAACAGTAACCGTTATAAGCTGCCGCTCGGTACCCTGCGCTGGAGGCCGTACATGCCTTTTTTTTCCGTTCGCGACACTAATTTAGCGCTTAAAACAGCCTGCTATGCTGCCTGTATCCTTTTGTTTTTAACCAGTTGCCAAGAAGTCGATACTATAAAGCGAGAACTGCTGGCAAAAGTTCAAGGAAAACTTCTTAAAAAGAAGAACCCCTTCGTCCCGCGAGACGGCATCACCATCAGGAATACACCCCTTTTTCAGACAGCTAATCCCAACTCTGATGTCTTGTACAAACTGCCGGCTGAAAGCACAGTGCATCTCGTCGATCGGATCGGCGAGTTCTATCGTGTTCGCACTCCCGACGGCAAAGAAGGATACATTGAAACGAAGGTGGTCGGTGGAGAGGACATCGTTCAGCTTACGCAGAACTTGAGGAATTCCATTGAGGGAATACCTCCCCAGGCTGAAGGCGTTCTCAAGACAAACGCAAACTTCCGACTGCAACCTGGTCGAAACCATGAGGTAATAGAGAAGCTGCCCGCCGGGAAGAAGATCGAACTTTACGAGCGCGTAGTAACCGTGCGTACTCCAGCCCAATCTGATAAGTCTTCAAGTAGGGGTAAGAACTCCGATGACGCAGAGGAGCAGACTCCGCCGGACATGCTTTACGACGACGTAAAGAAGGACGTATGGTACAAAGTCAAAATCGAGGACGGTCGGGTAGGCTTCATCTACACCCATAACATCAGCTTGACACCGCCGGAAGACATCGCTCGACAGGTTCCCTATATGAGAATCGTCGCGTGGCGGCCCATTACTACCACCGATGATGCGGATTTGGGATCAAAAAACAACTATCTGGTAGCATACGCGCCTATAGGTAAAGATCCGGGTTCTGACTATACTCGCTTGTATCTTTTTAGCTGGTCTCCACGTCTTAAGAGAAGAACGATTTCGTGGCAGACCAAGCTAAGCGGTATTTTGCCCATCACGAATTATCAGGCTGAAGGTAAACCAGGGTTCAACGTTAGATACTTGCACCCCACGAAAAAAAATAAGCTTGTGCTGGCAGGCTTTGTGCTTACAAAGGGAACCGTAAAAAGAATTAGTGAAGAGGAAATCCCAAATCCATCACTGTTACACTGAAATTGTTTATTGCCCACCCCCATTCCCTTTCTTCATTAGTTTCGCTTAGGTCACCTCGCGGCTGCATGTGAGTTTATACACGGTTTGAGCCGCCTCCACTCTCGGCTCCGCCTTTCAAGATCTCTTTATTGTGTGCGCTTATCGTTTTAAGACATTGCTTCGGTTCTAAGGGAAAATGCCGGCGACCGCGCTTTCAGCACGGTTAGTCCCCGCGAAACACACCCTCGTCATAGGCCGGCAGAGGAGTGTAGCCGAACGCTGAGGTCAGCAGGTTTTGAGGAAAAGGTCGCAGCAACAAATTGTACATGCGAGCGCTTGTGTTATAGCTCTTTCTCGCATAATAGACCCGCCGCGATTCTCGCTGGACGCTCTTCCATTGCGAGCTGAACGGGCCGTAATCAAGCAGTGTCCCGTTCGTCTTGGTTTCCTTTTCCACGAGATCAAGAGCACGATCAAGGTCATTCGCCGCTTTGATGATTTTTTGTGGCCCGGAGATGCGCAGACTTACTGCACGTGCGTCCAGAAGGGCCTGTGAAACCTTTATATAACGGGGTTCGAAGCTCCGTAAAGCCTCCGCTAAACCGGGCAGCATACCGTTTCGATCAGCCATAGCTCGGACAAAGGCGTCCCATTGCGTTGCGGTGATTTCTCGGCCATCGAGCAGTACGGGTTTGAGGCTGAAAAAACTGATGCTAAAAATAACGAAGCAGGCGAGAATCAACGTGAAAAGAAACTCGACCGCTCTTTGATAAGCCATTCACTATCTCCGCTAATATCTTTTTCAGTTATGGGTCCACCGGCGCTTAGGCGACTCTGCCAAATGAAGCTTGGATGGACTCCTTTTCTCCTGCCGACCACCATTGTGTAACATTAAGCAGACGCCTTGTAGCTCAACCCACCGCATGAGCGCCGACACTGAGGAACTCATACGGGGTTGGGGATGCGCTCATGTGGTCCATAGGGGCGACCTTGATAGCGCCACGTGACCTTCAGTGTGACAAAAACCTTGTCCCTACGCAAGCCGGTCGCATGAAGCGCCGCTTCGGTAATCGTCTCATACCAGTTCGTTTCATTTCAGGTAACTCTCAAGTAAGGGAAATTAGTCATTGACTTCACTAGTTTGGGATTTTTTTCCAGTTTGTTGAGTGATCGGCAGAGCGTTTTCTCAAGTTGGTCAAGCGAGGTGAAGGCTTTATTCGAGAGATCATTCTCACGTAAGTATTCCCAAATATGCTCCACCGGATTCAGTTCGGGGCTATAGGGCGGAAGATACACCAGGCGAATATTTTCCGGTATCTCCAGAGCGTCTGATGTATGCCAACCCGCTTGATCTACTATAAGGATAACAAAGTAGTCTTTGTAATCCTCGGATACATGCTTCAAAAATCGGTTCATCATCTGCGTATCCGAACGAGGAAGGATAAGAGAAGTCATCTTCCCTAAGGATGGACACACTGCCGTGTACACATACACGGATTGTCGGACAATTTGTCGAGGAACCATCGGACGCATTCCTTTGGGCGCCCAGCAAGACCGTCCGAC